>JAWCNE010000004.1:0-57937 GCA_038849025.1 Bathyarchaeia archaeon | reverse complement strand
TGTTCTCTACTCATGTTTCTTCACTTCATCTCTCTTAAAATATCAATAGCATCCTTTCCAAAAACCTTCTGTTAAAATAGATTAATGGTTTGTCATAAGCGCCGGGGAGGGGACTCGAACCCCTGCGAGCCCGAAGGCCCACTGGCTTACTTGCCCTTTTATCTCTCTTAGCCCCCTTTAGATATAGGCCAATTGGATCTCGAGGCCAGCGCGATAACCACTCCGCCACCCCGGCACTTTGGCATTGTAGAAAGGGTTTTGGTTGTCTAAAAGGGTTTTCAAATTGTTTTTATTAGCGATGGATAAAGCCACTTTTTCTTTTTCTCAGCTTTTTTGTTGTCCCATTCATGAAGGATTTTTACGGCTTCGTTGGCGGTTTTTATGGCGTTTTCTTCGCCTTCTCCGGATTTGAATTCGTTTGTGCATCTGTTGGCGTAGACTGCGCATACGGAGCCTGCTCTTAAACCCCGTAGGCTTGCCAAAGTGTACAGAGTTGCGGTTTCCATTTCAAAGTTGAGCACCCCCGCATTTTGCATTGTTAATAGAAGACTTTCTGTTTGCTGAATAGGCAAGGAAGATTTGGGTGGGCGGTTTTGCCCAGCGTAGAAGTCTGCTGTTGTGGCGGTTACGCCCACATGGTAATTGTTTACGCCTAGGGTTTCAGCTGCCTCAATTAACGCTAATAAAACTTCGTAGTTAGCTGCAGCTGGATATTCGGGCATAATGTAACAGTTGCTTGTGCAGTCTAAGCGGACAGCAGCTGAAGAAATTATAAGGTCTCCGCATTTAATGTCTTTTTGTATGGCGCCGGTGCTGCCCACGCGGATGAATGTGTGCACTCCTAAGGCTGAAGCCTCGTTAACCACGATGGCCATGCAAGCTGGTCCAATGCCGCTAGATAGGGCTGAGACCTGAACTCCTTTGTATTTGCCTGTAAAGCTTCGAAATTCACGGTGACAGGAGATTTCTTTTGCTGAATCCCAGAATTTAGCTATTTTTGGAACGCGGTCAGGGTCTCCTGGAACAAGCAAATACTCTGCCAAGTCGCCTTTTCCACATGCAATATGATACTGTTTTTTGTCGGGTTCCAGCAAATGCACTTAGACAACCCCATATACGTTAAGACTGTAGCTTCTTAGGCATTACTAAGTCGGCGATGTCCACACTATGTTCGTAGATCTGCATCATGGATGAGGCTGCAGCAAGAAAGTGGGGCACGATGTCTGGGCTTTGCGTTTTAGTGTTTTTTTCAAGGGCATCAAAAATTTTTGTAATCTTTTCACGCATGACTCCTACACTTACGGCTAGGCTAACATCACCAGCCAAGAAGGCGTTTAAAGCGTTTTCATGGGCTTCAAAACAGCCTGTGTGGAATTCAACAAGCGTCTTTTTCAAGTCCTCAGTTAATTTTGCTCCTTTCATTTTAACAACTTTGCATGCGGCACGTACGCACTCGTCACCTATGTTCTCCACCAAGCTCGCTGCCAAACGGTAATCCAGACATTCAATCGGCTGAACACCCAACTTCTCGCTTAAGCTTGGGTTCTGAATTATGGTTCTAAGAATGCGGATAAGAAGAAAGTAAAGCCTGTTAACCTCCTCATCGCGAGCTATAACGCTTTTAGCTAAAGAAACATCTCCATTCACAAGGGCATTAACCACATCGCGGTGCATGCCAGCAGCAATAGTATAGCCCCGCCGTAGAATCTTATCAGGTGGAAAACTGGAAGGTTCCAGCAAGCACTGCAGAACGATTTTGGAATAATCCTCCTCAACAATTTCCAAGCCCACGAGGCGGCTAGCGGTTTTCTTTACATCCTCTCGCACCTCAAAGCTAATACGTTCCCTCCCTTCTATGCGAATAATGTCGAAACCCAGCAAATACTTCCCGATAATTTCACGACTCAAATATGGCACGGGTTTTAAAACTGCAACTCGCGGGGAGGGAGCAACCCCATACTCAGGATCTATAAGGAGTTTACCATCGCTGGTTTCACTTAACGCAACTTGTGACCCCCTTTTTAAACCATAACGCTCAGCCCAATCTTTAGGTATACAAACAAAGAAAGTGCCGCTTGGAGTGCGTTGAACCTTACGAACCTCGCCCATCATATCACCATAATGTATACATATATGCGAACATATTAACACATCTAAAATAGACATTCAATATATAAACTTAAGCATGGATGTTGATATTGAAAAACAAAATTATAATGGGTATAGATCTAGCGGGCAAGCAGAAAAATCCTACAGGATTGGCTTTCTGGGAAAATAAAAAGATAGAAACCACACTAATTTACACGAATAAGGAAATTTTAGAAAAAATTACACATGCCAAGCCCACACTTGTGGCAATTGACGCCCCCTTGGCGCTTCCAAAAAAGGGCTTACTCAGAAAAGCGGACAAGCAGCTAATAAAAAAGGGATACCGCGTTTTTCCGCCGGGCTTGCCAGCCATGAAAAGGCTTACCCTACGCGCAATCAAGTTAAATAAGTTAATAACAGAAAAAGGAATAAAAACAATAGAAGTGCACCCAACATCAACCCGCAGGGCTCTAAACATGCCATTAAAAGACTGGAGAGAAATTCAAAAAACCTTAGAAAACATAGGCCTAGAAGGAAGCCTAAAAGTGCGCGCTTTAAAACCTCATGAAATCGACGCGGCGACTGCCGCCCTAACAGCATATCTCTACATAAAAGGGTTAACAGAAGCCTTGGGCGACGAAGAGGAAGGATACATCGTAGTTCCCAAAAAACAGGACTGGAGAAACATCAAACTATGAACCATTTTGAAAAACTCCAAAAAGCCGTAGAATTAACGATTACAGCAGGATATCAGCTAAACAAAGAAGCTTTTGAATTCCTAAACACCATAGCTGCCACAGAAGATCCCATTGAAATCGTGAGCAAGGCATTAGAAAAAATAGAAACCCTAAAGGATAAACCATTATTCATTGAAAGAAGCTTCCTAGAAGATCTTACTAAGAAACCGAGGCCTCTGGAGGAAAATTTTCCCCAGCTAAAGACTGAACAAGCTGAAAAGTTGCCCGAGCCACAAAAACAAATTTTGGAAGGAAAGAAATTTTTTCGCCCCTATGCAAAGGAAATTGACGCAGACATCATTATAATAGAGGACTTCGGCAGCAAAGTGAGCTCTAGCGGGACAATGGATGACTACTTGGAATATTTCCGAGATAGGTTTAAGCGTCTTGAAAGGCTATTAAGGCAGAGGATAGATGCTAAAAGCGCGACATCAATCGCTGAAGCCCTAAAGGCTCCGCCGAACACGAAGCTTAAAGTAATTGGCATGATCACTGACAAGAGAGAACAAAAACAAAGGGTATTCCTAACCATTGAAGACATGTCTGCAAACATAACAGTGCTTGTGCCCCAGAACGCCCCCGTAGAACTTTTGAACAAAGCGAGGATGCTCTTGTTGGATCAGGTAGTCTGTATAAGTGTCACGAAAACTAGGGGTAACTTGTTAATTGCTGAGGATATAATCTTGCCTGAAGTAGCCCAAAAGCCTCAAAACAAGGCTTCAGTCCCGGTTTACGCGGTACTCACCTCTGATTTGCATGTAGGCAGCACAATGTTTCAGAAGGAAGCATTTAACCGCTTCATTTTATGGCTTAATGGTAAGTATGGAAATGAAGAAATGAGGGAAATAGCGAGCCATGTGAAATATGTTTTAATAGCGGGGGATATTGTTGACGGGATAGGGGTTTATCCGAACCATGCTAAAGAATTGATGGTAAAAGATGTTTACGAACAGTACAGGTTGGCTGCAAAATTCATCGAACAAATTCCAGACTATGTAGAGGTAATAATTATACCAGGAAACCATGATGCTCCAAGAAAAGCACTGCCTCAGCCGCCGATTTCGGAAGCTTTTTTGGAACCGGTGCAAGAGTTAAAAAAGGTTTACTCGGTAGGAAATCCAAGCTTTCTAAGTCTTCATAAAGTGGAAGTGCTGATTTATCATGGGCGCAGCCTCGACGATGTTATATCTACAGTCCCTGGAATGGATTATACCCGCCCGGAAAAGGCTATGACCTTGCTTCTGCAAGGTCGCCATTTAGCCCCTGTTTACGGGGGAAAGACTCCCTTATCGCCTGAAAGCAGAGATTTCTTGGTGATTGAACGCGTACCAGACATTTTTCATTCAGGGCATATACATACTTTGGGGCATGCTAATTATAGAGGGGTGTTGGTGATTAATTCAGGATGCTGGCAAATGCAAACAGAATATATGCGGAGGCTGGGGGTTGTTCCCAAATATGGCTTAGTCCCTGTGGTGAACCTTCAAACATTAGATGTCAGGGTTATTCCCTTTGTTTAGGATAATCCGCGGGCAATTAATCGTGCAACCCGAAGGGGCTCCGGCACCCTGCCACAAGCTGCCAATGCCTTTATTAGGTTCTCAGTCCAACGGGTTCCCGCGCCTATAATTTCAATGTAAAGCGGAGGTTCTTCGGCTAAAACACTTATCCTTTTGATAGGACCTAGCTTCTCAAATACTTCCCAGCGGATTTTCCAGTCTTTAAAATGCCTTAAAAGGGCAAGCTTTACAGCTTTGTTATCTGGCTTTGTCCGTGAAATGATTATTATGGGCTTTCCGAATTTATTAAAGAGAGCGGTAGGGTCAATAATGTTAAATCCGGCAAAAGAAACTCCAGCAAGTATAACCGCCTCAAACTTCCATTTGCTTAGGGTTTTGACAACTTTCTCCGTGGCATCTAAACCGTCAACCGCTATATATGCAAATTTTACATCTTCAATTTCTAGTCCATTAAAAAGCACGGCCGCGAGAAGAGCTTTTTTTGTAACTCCTTTTTTGAAGCTTCCATCTTCAATTCCTACTACCCGCATCTTTTGAAAGACATTTCGGTTCATAATCAATCAAACGCCCAAGCCTATCGTCATTAGAGAAAGCTTCTCTAATAAGTGTGCGTGTAACTTCTAACCTAATCTTTTTTGTCCGCCCATATCTTCCCATACTTACAACTTGGGCATTTAACAAGCCCAAAGCGTCAAGTTCATTAACAAGGGTGCTTACGCGCCGTTGCGTTAACGGAGTTATAGCCAATTCTCCGCAGAGCTCATTGTATACTTCGTATATTTCGCCTGTTACAGCGCGGTAACCATTAGCTCTCACCAATTGGAAAACGCTTAGGATAACAAGTTTTGAATGTAAGGTTAAGTTCGCTAAAGCTTCAACAACACGGTTATGCTCAATGAGTTTCTCTGCTTCTCTTACATGGTTTTCAGTGACAACATTCGCACCCACCCGTTCTGCAACTTCACCAGCTATTCGAAGCAGATCTAAAGCTCGGCGTGCATCACCATGTTCAGCAGCCGCCAACGCCGCGCAAAGACTGAGGGCTCCTTCGCTTAATACCCCCTTGTGAAAAGCCATTTGTGCTCGTTCAGATAAAATGTTCCTTAACTCACTTGCATCATAAGGCCTGAAAACAATTTCTTCCTCGCTAAGCGAGCTTAGAACTCGAGGATCGAGAAATTCCTTAAGCCTTAAGTCATTGGAAATGCCGATAATTGAAACTTTGCTATGGACCAATGTTTCGTTAATCCTTGTAAGCTCGTAGAGAAGAATGTCACTTCTGGCTTTTACCAACGCATCTACTTCATCTAAGGCTATTATAAAAATGGTTTTGAGTTTGTCTAATCCTTTCCTGAATCTGTCAAATACTTCCCCAAGAGATAAACCAGTGAAGGGAACATGAAGCCGAACACTCTGACATAAGCTGGAAAAAACACGATATTCGGTTCCAGCTAAACGGCAATTGACATAGCAAAAACCAACAGACGCATTAATTTCCCTGGCCTTAGCCTCTAGACGGTTCAGAACATGTTTTGTAACAGCGGTCTTTCCAGTGCCAGTTTTTCCATAGACAAAAATGTTAGAACATCTCGCGCCTTTTAAAACTGGAGCCACGGCTTCTCCGAGACGCTTAATTTGCTCCTCACGATGGGGCAGTCTTTCAGGCAAATAATCGTGACGAAGAACTTCCCTATCTTTGAAAACAACTGGATTATTGAAAAATTTATTGAACACCTCATCGAGTATGTTTGCGTTGTCCATTATTATTTCTCCTTTTTCACTTGAGTTAAGCGTAATGCCTTACTTTAAAGGTTCTAAGATAAGGCATATCATACAGAAAAGTGGACAATCAACCTAAAAAATCTAAAAAACATAGAATAGTCATTATGTAAAAAATGAAAACGGGGACACCCCTAAGTTTCGACTGGAAATCTCTGAAAGTAAAATGGCGAGGTTGGATTCCTTTTAAAGAAGGAATATACTCTGAAAGGTTAGGGTTTTGCAAGGAAATAAAATGTTTGTTGTAAAAGATTTTAAATGAGTAAAGAAATTTGTTGTAACTTTTAAAAGGGAGTTTGTAATGTTTCTTATTTTTCCACAGGAAAAGGTGGGGTGTCTCTTCATGGTTACTTCCCTTACTTTTCATTATTTGAACTTTATTTTTGCTAATTTCTTATAGTTTTAGGCGAGTCAAATTGAGTGGTTTTCTATTTTTCATTTCACAATTTGCGAATAACGTGTGAAATTGATTTATCTTTGTTTCTTTTTTAATGACTTTTTCTTAATTATTGACTTTTTAATGCTTCTTCTATGCGAATAAGCCACCCCTCGTTTTCTACTGGAAACAAAAAGACAATGTCTGTTCTTTTTTCTCAGCTATTTTAGGAAAAAGTGTGAAGTCTGCAATCAAAAATACTGCAAATTTTTACTCTTTTTCTCTAATAATGCTTAATTTAAGGATTTCATTTTTATTCTTTTCACCGTAATAGCTATAACTTGTGAAATGTAAATTGTGAAAAGCCGAAGGGTGCCAGCGTTAATGCCAGCGAAGAAAATGCGCATCGAAGTATTCGACAGCGAAGGCAATAAGTATAGTATAGCCTTTGAAGGCCATGTAACCAGAGATAAAGCACTCCGCATACTTGATTTAGTTGAATTGTTAGGTGGGATCTCCAGCGGCGAAGTTAATCCCAATGTTAACTTTTTACCCGTTGAAAACTCAAAATACGACAAGATAGTGATGTTGATTCAAAAACATTTTCAAGTAGCTTGGTTTTCTTCAAAAGAAGTCCAAGGGACTTACGAGCAGGAGTTTAAAGAACCCATAAGTCTAAGCACTGTAGCAACATACCTTTCCAGAATGGCAAACAAAGGAATGCTCATTAAATCTGGGGCTTCCAACCGCCTAAGGTATAGAGTTACACCAAGTCTTCCCCGCGCCACTTTAAGGCAACAAATACCTTGATAAATGTCCTTCTTCATTTTTGTAAATTACGGTACAATAACTAGCTGTTCTGGGGTATTAAATGAACGCTAAAATCATGAAAGACTTAGCCGATATTAGAGAGAAACTTAAAACATATGTTGAGAAAGGGAAAGTGGTAGGTTCTATAGAGTTGAAAGGCGAACCACTAATCGCTGTTAAGCCAGATCCATTAAAAATTAAGCCTCTTAGGAAGGTAACTAATTACGAAGGAAAATTCTTAGCTGTTGACTGTTCAACGAGGACTTTGAAAAGGGCAAATAATTGGGGTATTTACCTTATGCGGCCTTCTCATGTCTTGGTTAAGGGGCGTGACATTGAATGGGGTTATGAGGAGAGGTTGTATGCTGCCGTAGGGGATATTCATGTCCGTCGTCGCCTCCTTGAAGATTATAGACTAGAACTGGAAAGCCAGATGGCTTTGAGAATTATGCAGGAGAAATTCAGCAGCACGCACGACGGACATACCCCTTGTGATTATGTTCTTTTAGATGGTGGTAGTTACTTTGGGGGTGAACGAAAGTTTCGCGTTTCGCTTTATGATGAATGTAAAAACAGGGGCGTATGCCTTATTGCTGTAAGTAAGAGTTCTCCTATTTTACATGATGAAAAAGGAAGAGACTTTATAGCGGCAGTAAGCGGGCTTTCTCCTTATCCTATATGGGTTTATCCATCTCTTAAAAAGCCGGACAAAGAAGAACACCTTTACGGCGAGATTTCCGTGATAAAATTATGTCAAGATAGCGGCCGAATTTTCCGCTGCGATGTAATGGAATATTTAACAACCGAAGACATTGCCAACATTATTTCTCCCTTAACCTTTGTCTCCGAAGACCCTAGATGCTTAGGGTATCCTATTCCCTTATTCCTTGCTCATAATTTTTCCCGCCCGTCCGAAGCAATGCTCCTCCATTACCATGATGAAGTTGAAAACTTTCTTAAAGAAGAGGGGTTGCTGGATTTGCTTCGCTTGGAAGAATTAGCTTGCAGTTTCCCAGACGAGCTTCATGGAGCAAAATATGCCTTCGAGTTGGAGTGGATAGAGCATGGTTAAGTCCATAGGCTTCGTGTGCGGAACCGAAGGGGACAGAGTTCTTTTCTTTCTAAACTCAGAAGTGGCACTTTCTTTCGGGCAGATTGTACGAATCGATTCTGGCGAAAGAAGCTTCTACGCAAGGGTTGTTAATGCTCAAAGCAGCTCCACTCTAAAGACTATTGAGCAACTTCGCGAGGCTGACGGCAAGGAAGCGTTTGGACCATATTCCCGCTTCAGAAGTGTAGAAGCTGTCCTTTTCCTAGAAAAAAGGAGAGAACAGGCGCGTTCTCCAACATTTAATCCAAACTATGGTGATAAAGTTTACACTATAAGCGAAGAAGACTGTTCTGTTCTCAAACTTTCAGGAGTGCTGGAAATTGGGCGCCTCCGCTCTGGGGATCAACTCCTGGGCTCTGTGGGCGTGGGCATCGAGGCAATACCCTTAATGATGGGGATGTTTGGAATGACGGGTTCTGGGAAAACAAACGCAGAGCTTATTCTAAACGCCCAAATCATTGATAACAACCCAAAAACAGTAGCCCTGATCTTCGATTTTGCCGGTCAACTTCTTGAAGGAAAAGGAATAAGCCCCCAAAAAGGCCTTAAAGATCACCCCTTATTCCCCACAAAGGTTCAATATTATTCACCGAGAAATGGAAAGATGGTTATAGGGTTGTATACCCTAACGCCCGCCAAGCTTGTCACGATGTTTCCTGACATAGGTTATCCCCAGTTAAGACTCGCCAGGAAACTTTACGCAAAGCTAGGTAAAGTTTGGATTGAAAAAGTCAAGGAGGTTTACAGTGCTGAGGGGTATGTTGGAGTTGGGCGTTTGGCAGAGTATAAAATGAAACATGTTATTGAGGCTTTAATGTTGAAACTTTCCTCATTGTCTAGAGAGCTTTTTCCGGCATCAGATTACAGCTTCATCGATAACATCGTTCAGAACATATCTAACGGTATAACTTGCCTTGTGGATATTTCCGGAATAGGCGCGGAGGAACAAAATCGGATTACCTGTCTCACGGCTTCTGCTGTTGCAAACCATTACAAGCGCCTGTGGGAGGAAAACTACGAAGAATGGCAGAAGCTTCCCACACTCTTAATAACTCTTGAAGAGGCTCATGAATTCCTAGACCCCAACAAGCCGAAAACAATATTTTCAGACATTGCTCTAACGTACAGAAAATACCGTGTAGGTCTTAACGCTGTAACCCCAAGACCTTCGAGAATAAACTTTGACGTTTTTGCCGAATTATGGACGAAAATTATCATGAAAACAGAACTGCGAAGGGATCGCGCTTACCTAACGGAGAGCACCCCCTATTTGGAGTATAGTGACACAGAAATTAAAATGCTTGATGTTGGAGAAGCCCTACTAATATCTGAACCAAAAATAAGGTTTGCTGTACCCATAAAAGTCACCCACTACCCAGAATATTTGAATCGAAAAATGAGGGACTATGCTGTCCCCTCATCAGCCAGCATTTCTGAAATGGAAAACCGCCTCAAGAATCTAAGCCAACGGAACTCCCTTCAACTGTAAAGAATTATGCTGCACCTGCCTCGGTTTTCTTCAAAAACTTCTCCATCTCTTTCTTAACACCATATTTGAAGGGAATCTTACTTGAATCCCTTTCCAAATAACCCTCTTCGTAAAGCTTCTTCATAAGCCTAGCCGTGTGCTCCCTGCTCAGCTTAATTTTATCCTTAATTTCCGGCGCAGTTTTAGGGCCCTCTGCAGCCAGCATTTCTAACACCGCCAATTCCGTTTCAGTCAAGGGCGCTAATGCCTTCTCCCTTTTTATGGGTATGACTGCCTCAACTCCAGGCTCCGGGGCTATCGAGAACTTTTTGACTTGCTCCTCTAGAGAATAAATTTTCGCAGTTAACTCTTCGTGTGATGCAGCCATATCACGAGTCTTCTTTTCAATTTCATCTAGTTGCGCCTGCACTTTTTCCAAGTCTTTTGGCGTTATGCTCCCTTTTGTCTCTAAGGCACTTATTTTACCCTCAAGGGCTTCCACTCTCTTAAGGGCTTCACTGCTTCTTAAAGAAATAGCCTCAACTTTATAGGAGATGGATTCCATGTGTTCAGCTGTACGTTTAAACTCCCTACTGAAGCTTAGAATAACATCGTCAAAAGCCTCCTTTGCTTTTTCATACTCCTCTCTAATCTTGACAAGATGCCTATAATACTCAATCGCAGCACCAACCGCTGCAAAGAAGAAAACCCCTGCAATAAACAATAGCACTTCACTCATGTGAGGTCCCCCGTGATTCTTGCGTAAACACGTGTGATTCTACCACGTTACATCACACATCACAGTTTCTCACGGATAAGATTTAAAGATTATGGTGACTTTATGTGAAAATCCATGACGTCACACATCACAATATTACAAATATAGATTTATACTTTGAATATGAAATGATGAAATGCCCTCTTTTGGGTGATTTTAGTCTTTTAGCCTCTTATCTGGCTTTTTGGCCTAGCCTTTTTCTGTCTTCAGCGAAGCGTTTCCCCACCCGTGATTTGTGATGTCACGACAATCCTTCAGAAGGATTTGCCAGCCGTTTAAAGCAGGTTTCAAGCTCTTCTCTGAGCATTTTTAGCAATTTTAACTGTTCCTCCATTTTTTCACTGTTGATTGGCATGTTCCTGTGGGCCTCTAAATATTCCTGAAGCTTGTTTGCTGCTTCAATGTAGGAGTCTAAAGTTGTGCTTTCAAAAATTCCTAAGTACCCCAAAAGTATTACTGTGTAGATTGATTTTATTACGTTCTCTTCAGCCTGTCTTAGGGTTCTATTAAAGGCTCCACGGGTTATTTTTGCCTTAGTTAGCCTTAATCTGGCTTTTTCTTCGTACTTAAGCGATTTTCCCGCAATATTTTCTGCTAAAATATTAATGAGCAATGTTTCAAGCTGAGTTTTTGTTAAGTGGCTATTTTTAGCCAAAATTTTTACAAGGGGGTCTTCTAAAGTCTTTTTTAGCCATAATTGGACATTGTCTTTCAATTTCATTCTTTTACCTTCTTCGTTCTTTTAAATGAATACATTTTTGTATACAAAAAGAACTTAAAGCTATCGGAAACCCTTTCCTTCGAGATGATTTTAGATAAGTCTAAACGAAAAATGCGAAGCTAAAAACGAAAAATGGCCTATAAAATGGCGTATTTTATAATTTAGGCTAAAAAATTACGTATTTGCTTGCTTAAGCGTTTGGGCGGCCTTTATCCTTTAAAACATGCATAGTAAATAACCATAAACTACATTGACTGTTAGTAGTGCATCGGCTTTACCCTTTTAAAGTTGGAGAATTTGAGTGAGTGATAAATGGGGTTTAGTTTTGATATGGATTGTTAGAGGTTTTGTGATGGTGTGACGTCACCCAATCACGGTAAAGTCACGCGTGATGGTTCCCTAGCTACTCATGTTTTTCCTTGTGACGTTTAGGTTTTCTTGATGCTCTTTGGTTTTGTGATTTAATTGTGATGCTGATTTTATATAAGAGTCTAAAGATTTTCAACTTCGTTTTTTAATTTGTCAAAAATTTCTGGGCGTAAATCCCTGAGGGTTGGAATAAAAATTTCCACAGGCCTTATGTCAGCGTAGTCAACTTCATTCACTAAAATGTTTTCTTCGTCATACGCTAGTTTCGCGATGACGTTCCCGTTTGGGCCGATGAGTCTGCTTCCTCCCCAAAACTGCAATCCATCCTCTATGCCCACAAGGTTTACGTAGGCTAAAAAGGCTGCGTTTTCTAATGCCCTGGCAGCTGTCAAAGTTTCAAAGAAAGTCCGACGGACGGCGGGTGAAGCGGAAATGCAGACTATTAGCTTTGCCCCTTTCAGGCGTGTCAGACGGCTTATCTCTGGGAAGAAAATATCATAGCATATGATTAAGCCTATTTTCCCCAGCTTAGTCTCAAAGGCATCAACAGTGTATCCGGGCCTAAAATACCTTTTCTCTTCGAAAACGCTATGGGTTGGAAGGTGTATCTTGCGGTATTTTCCAATAAAACCTTGGGGACCTATAAGGACAGCGGAGTTGTAAACTGTTGCCTCTGTCTTTTCACTGAGTTCTGGCATCCCGAAAATAATGTACATATCAATTTCTTTAGCCAATTTTTCCATGGTGTTTGTCGATGGCCCAGGTATTTTTTCTGCTAGTTCATAGATTTCGTCTCTTATCACGTAGCCTGTTAACGAGAGCTCTGGAAATATCACCAGTTCCGCGTTTTGCTCTTTTGCCTTTTTTGTGTATTCTTTCATTTTCTGAATGTTTGCTTTTTTGTCTCCTCTTTTGCAGCTTATCTGGGCCAGAGCTATTTTGAATTTTTCCTTCATGTTTTCCCCAACTTTTCATTGAGTGTATGGGAGTCTAAAATCAAATCCAGCTGTCCTAAATTGAATTTTTGTTGTTAGTGGCATCCTTCTCTTGTGCTCCATGTTTTTCCATCTGTCTTTTACTTTATCTACTACTGCTTTTTCTAAGCCTAGCTGGTGCGCTATTTCTTCTGTTTTCATGAAATGTTCTAGTCCGTAGAGGATAAGGTCAAGGGTTTCATATTTTAAGCCTATTTCCTCTTCCGCCGTTTGCCCGGGCCACAGTGCTGGCGATGCGGGTTTGTTTATGATTCCTTCGGGCACACCTATGTGCTTTGCAAGTTTCCGCACTTGGGTTTTGTACAAGTCCATTAGGGGGGCTATATCTGCTGCAACGTCTCCCCATTTAGTGAAGTAACCTATCATTGTTTCAGACTTGTCGGAGCTTCCACATACGATTAAGTTGAGTTTGTTGGCGTAATAGTAAAGGTATATCATTCGTGTTCGCGCTTTTAAGTTGCCCTTGCATAATTTGTCTTCCGGCGTAAAAATTGGTATTGTATTTTGAATAGCTTCCACAGCCGCCGTAATATTAATTATTTCCGTTTTTAACCCGAATTTTTCTGCCACAAGTTTGGCGTCTTCTATGTCTTTTTGATTATATGTTTCCTTTTCAGGCAGCAAGAGTCCGAGGACTTTGTCTCCTCCAATGGCTAGGGCCGAGAGCGTCGCCGCAGTGCTGCTGTCAATGCCTCCTGACAACCCCACAACTATGCCCTTTGCCTTTACTTTTTCTACGTAGTCTTTTACGAAGCCTTTTATTTTTGCCTCCACTTCCGCCCAGTCTAGGTCTAAAACAGATGGTGTTAAATTCAAAGGCCTCATCTCCATTGTTTAAGAAATTAGGCAAGTATTTAAGGACGAAGATAGAATACTGATAAGATGTGTCTAAGTAGGTATGAAGGAATTAGAGTATGGGGCGAAGAAGAAGGAAAGTCGTCCGCATCCCAAAGAAACGTTTGCCAAAATTCTTCTCTTGTCCCCTTTGTGGTAAAGAAGCAGTCCGTGTGGAACTGTTCCACGATGAAGGCCGCGCTGTAGTGAGCTGCGGCAGTTGTAGCGCAAGGGAAGAGTTTCCAATTAAACGTGCACAAGGCGAAATTGACGCATACTGCATGTTTACCGACAAAATTTATAGTGGAATGAAGGGGCTATCTGCACCAGAGGTTAAGGATGCAAGTTAAGTGGTGATTATGATCGGTGCTGTTGAAAAATACTTGATCGATAGAATAAAATCTGAAGGTGCAATTCACATAACCCTTATTGATCCTGAAAAGGTAACCCCCCATCAAGCTTCCGCAATAGCCCAAAAAGCAAACCTAAGTGGGACATCAGCAATTATGATTGGGGGATCAACTTTTGTTTCAGCAAAACACCTTGATTATGTGGTAAAGGCTGTCAAGCGAGTCATAAAAATTCCCGTTATACTTTTCCCTAACAACGTTACAAGTATAAGCCGTTACGCTGACGCAATATGGTTTATGTCTCTTATCAACTCAGTGGATCCTTATTTTCTAATGGGTGCTCAAATCTTGGGCGCCCCTTTAATCAAGAGATACGGCTTAGAACCCATACCTATGGGGTACATAATTGTTGGTGAAGGTGGAACGGCAGGCATTGTTGGGAAAGCTGTTCCAATCCCGTATAATAAGCCTGAATTGGCTGCGGCCCATGCTTTGGCTGGGCAGTATTTGGGCATGCGCTTCATATACTTGGAAGCTGGTTCTGGTGCTAGAAAGCCTGTGCCTCAAGAGATGGTTCGAGCTGTTAGGCATTACATAGATGTGCCCTTAATTGTTGGCGGAGGCATAAGATCTAGAATGCAAGCGTTAAAGATAGCGTCGGCCGGGGCAAACATAATCGTTACTGGTAACGTTGTGGAGAACGGGCAAGTCAGGGATAAAGTTTCAGAGATTGTTGAGGGCATAAGAAGCAGCAGGACGTGAAATTTCGTTTTTGCAAAATCTTGTATAGCATCCATGGTGAAGGTAATTTTATAGGGCGACAAGTTTTTCTTTTCCATGTTAGAAAGCCAAAATAAATAATTCCTTTTTAGAAGGTAGGGGAGCCACTTGAATATTCAAATGAGCAAGTACTGCGAAAAATACTTGGAAACTCTAGAAAAGCAGCTAGACCAGCTATATGGTATATGCCGAGAGGCTCGAGGGAAAGGTTTTGACCCTGCCCTTAAACCGGAATGTGAAGTTGCAAGGGACTTAGCAGATCTTGTAGAGGGACTTGTGGGCCCAAAAGGCGTCGCTGAAAGGATTAGAGAGTTAAGTTCCAAGCTTCCAAGGGAGGAATTGGCCTTTAAGATTGCTGAAGAAATAATTTATGGAAAATTTGGGCACATGGAACCAGAGGCTGCAGCGGAACAAGCCGTACGCACAGCTCTTGCAATTCTAACAGAGGGACTTACAGCGGCACCTTTGCAGGGGGTAGCGAAAGTTAAAATCAAAACCAATAACGATCGAACGAGATATCTTGCAATTTATTTTGCTGGTCCAATACGTTCCGCTGGCGGCACGGATCAAGCTTTAACCCTTGTTATTGGAGATTTTATTCGTAGACTTCTAGGACTTGACCGTTACAAACCCACAGAGGAAGAAGTTGCCCGCTTCATCGAGGAAATCAGGCTTTACGAACGCTCTGTAAGCCGTTTCCAATACCATGTTTCCGATGGAGAACTGCAAAGGGCTCTCAGTTGGTTGCCCGTGGAAGTTACAGGAACAGAGTCAGACCCCATTGAAGTTTCTTCTTACCGCAATCTTCCCCGTGTTGAAACAAATAGAGTGCGAGGTGGCGCACTCCGTGTTGTAAACGATGGAATTGTTGGACGAGCTTCAAAGGTTTGGGCCATCATAGAAAAGCTTGGAATTCAAGGATGGGATTGGCTTAGAGAAATACGGAAAATGTCTGAAAAGAAATCCGCCGGGTTTATGGATGACGTTGTTGCAGGTCGCCCCATATTCTCATTTCCATCTAGGAGTGGCGGATTCCGCCTAAGATATGGGAGGGCTAGGAACACTGGGCTAACAGCGGTGGGCATTCATCCAGCAACAATGCTTGTGCTTCAAGGTTTTATAGCAGCGGGCACTCAACTGCGTCTGGAACTTCCTGGGAAAGGCGGTATTGCTGTTCCAGTTGATTCTTTAGAACCTCCAATAGTAAAGGTGAAGGATGGCTCTGTAGTACAAGTTTCTATCAACAATTTTGACGCTATTAAAGACAAAATTGACAAAATTCTTTTTCTAGGAGATATTTTAGTAAGCTTTGGCGATTTTCTCTATCAAGGCAAAAGTTTGAGCCCTTCCGGATATGTTGAAGAGTGGTGGGCTGAAGATTTACGAAAAACAATTTTGAACGAGTTCGGTGGGGACCTCCGAAAAGTAGAGGCCGCCACCGGAGTTTCCATGGAAAGGGTTAAAGGATTTTTGGAAGATCCCTTCGTAAACAAACCGAACTGTGAAGAGGCAATAGCCCTATCCTTACATGCACATGTGGCCCTCCATCCAGCTTTTACCTTTTTCTGGACGAACCTGGAAAATGTCGGAGAACTTGAGCTTTTAAGAAAATGGCTTTTCGACGCTGAAGTAGAGTTTAAGGGAAATTTCGTCTGCAAAATTGTTGGTAAAGTGGAAGATAAGGTTAAAAAAGCCTTAGAAAAAATTTGTCTTCCCCATAAAGTCGTAGATGACAAAATTGTTGTGGAATATCCTGAGGCTTGCGTCTTTGCGTTTTGCCTAAGCTACAAAACTCAATACGTAAACTTTTCCCCTGCAGAAACAGTTTTAGAAACAATGAGGATACTTTCTGGCATAACCATTAGGGAAAAAGCTCCAACCTTTGTAGGCGCAAGGATGGGGCGGCCTGAAAAGGCTAAACGGCGAGAAATGGCGCCGCTAGTGCATGTTTTATTCCCGGTGGGTTTAGCTGGAGGCCCTCACAGAGACCTTGTTGAGGCGGCGAGGCGTGGGAGCATTTTTGTTGAGGTTGTTAAGCGCAAATGCCCAGTATGTAAAACCTATTCAACAAACGTGAAATGTGCGGTTTGCGGTTCCGAAACGGTTCTTGAAAAAGTCTGTCCAAGATGTGGGAGAACCCTCAACGGGAATGTTTGTTCAGCATGCAAAGTATCCGGGGTATCCTACGAAAAACAAGCTGTTAACCTCAAAGAATTGCTGGAGAGGGCATGTAACCACTTGGGGGTTTCTGTTCCAAAGATTTTGAAAGGAGTTAAAGGGTTAACCAATGAGACTAAAACCCCAGAGATTATTGAAAAAGGTATTCTCAGAGCAAAATACGACTTGTCAGTGTATAAAGATGGAACGATTCGTTTTGATGCAACCAATGCACCTTTAACGCATTTTAAGCCATGTGAGATCGGGGTTTCTGTCGAGAAGCTTGTTCAACTTGGTTACGTACATGATGCTAATGGAAATCCCTTAACAAATCCAAACCAAATATGCGAGCTGAAGATTCAAGACGTGGTGGTTCCCATGAAATGCGCGGAGTATTTTATCCGTGTAGCAAACTTCGTCGACGACCTCTTAACAAAGGTTTACGAGCTTCCAGCATACTACAATGTTAAGAGTGTTGACGATCTTGTAGGGCATTTGGTCATAGGCTTGGCTCCCCACACTTCAGTGGGCATTTTAGGGCGCATCATAGGCTTCACAAGCTTGAATGTTTGTTACGCGCATCCTGTTTGGCACTCTGCTAAACGAAGGGACTGCGATGGAGATGAGGACACCTTAATGCTTGCTTTAGACATGCTGCTTAATTTTTCACGGGAATATTTGCCTGCACAGATTGGCGGCATTATGGATGCGCCTTTGCTCTTGATTCCAGTTGTCAATCCCAAGGAGGTGCAGAGACAAGCCCACGATTTTGATGTTGCTGCCTTTTACCCCTTGGAGTTTTATGAGAAAACGTTGGAAAAGGTGGAAGCCAAACATGTAAGCTCCCTCATAGACTTAATTGAATATAGGCTTGGAACTGAGGGACAATTTGAAGGATACCGCTTTACGGTGCCCACTTCAGACATCAACATGGGAAATGTTGAAAGTGCCTACAAGCGTTTTAAGGCCATGATTGACAAACTGCATGGACAACTTGCCCTTGCGGAGAAAATTGAAGCTGTGGACGCCAGAAAAGTAGCCTTAAAAGTTTTGACAAAGCATTTTATTAGAGATATTGCCGGAAACTTGCGGGCCTTTTCGACACAAGGTTTTAGGTGTAAGGCTTGCAACAAAAGATTCCGCCGCTTGCCCTTGCGAGGTAAATGCCCCCTATGCAACGGAGAGCTAACTTTAACAGTTTACCGCGGAGGCATAGAAAAATATCTAGATGCGGCTGAACAAATAATCAAAAAGTATCGATTGCCCAAATACTACACCCAGAGAATTCTGTTGATGAAGGAGGAGATTAACTCTCTTTTTGAAGGTAAAAAGCCTAAACAAATCAGCCTCATAGACTTTGCATAAACTTAAACCTTTTCTATCTCAAGCATAGAATTGTTTTTGGTTAGTATGCCCAAAGAAGTTTATCATCCTAACGCGTATTTGGCTGATTTCAGAAACGTTAAGCCTGGCTTAAAGGCCAGAACCGCAATATTGAACGTTTTAGAGAAAGGCAACGCCGACGCAAAAACAATTGCAAGGGAAGCTGGTTTGCCCTACGGAGTTGTAATGCACCATCTTAAACTTTTAGAGATTAAGGGTATAGTGCAAAAGAAAGAGGTGCGCCCCGCCGTTTGGGAGCTCACGGGCTTGGGACAAAAACGGTTGCAGTGAAACCAGCATGTTATATGGGGCTAAAAAGTGCATCGGCATGGGGACTGACCGCATTTAGGGCATTTATTGTCATATTTGTTTAGGGCAGCTCTTTCAAGGTCCAAGTCGGCTATGTTTGCCAATGAAGCCAACCATGCAATGACATCTGCAAACTCGTTTTCCAAAGCGTTTTTGTCTCCGGCTTTTAAAGCGTCTCCTAGTTCTGCTACTTCTTCTACGAGCCACTCAAAAGTCTTTTCAACACCCCTTACAGAATCCCTGTGAAAATACAAGCGTCGCATCATTTCCTGGAACTCGCTTATATGCATATTTTCATCCCTACTGTTTTAAAGTATCCTGCATCGTTAAAGCTTTAAGCTAGACAAGGCTTTTTGTCCTTTCCCCGTTATGTGAATCACGTTGACACCCTTTTTCTCCAGGTGTGTTGATATAAACCTTCTATGGCAGTATTTTGGGTTAGGCTCCATACACATTATACATGTCCTTTTTTGAGAGGCCACTTCAAGCAACTTTCTAATTCCTTCCTTAAACAGTTTAGTTCCCATATGGGCCTTATAACCGCCTCTTCGGTAGCCGCCCAACTCTTTGCCAAGCCACATATATTCTATGCCATTTTCTGGAAGCCATTTTTCCATTTTTTCCCTCTTGAAATGTTCAGTTTTGGATGTTGGGAAACTGCGGACATCTGCCAAAACTTGGATTCCATGTTCATTCAACAATTCTAGAAAGGCCTCTATGGAACGGTTGCTGTGGCCAATGGTCCAAACAGTTATTGGCAATATCGCTTTTTCTCCTTTCCTTGATGTGAATATCAGCTTTTCAGATTTTACATATTTGTAGGCTTCTGTTGTGTTTTCAAACGTTGATGCATTTTCCTAATGTTCCACACTTAAATTTTCTATGAATATCGTTTTTAGAAAACTTAGCAAACACAATCTTAATAATGAAGAGATGTTACGATTAAACGTGATGAAAGGAGAACCCTTAAGATGAGTAAGAAAAAGAAAAGCGATTCATCACCCATGCCCGCTGCTAGCGCAGGTTTACTTAGGTTTTTTGAGGAAGAAACTGAAGGAATTAAAGTTAAACCCGAATTTCTCGTAGTTGCTGCGATTGCATTGATAATTTTGTGCGTTTTGGCACATGTGTTTTTCTGAAAAGCAAGACCCCTTTTAACGGCGAGAAACCGAGTGTAAAACCTCTATTCTCTGAACAGAGTTGAGATGGATGAATATTTCGCTTCTCTCCTCCCTACTTGCAACCTGCGGAATGGGCTGCGCAATTGTTGCACGTAAAACAACAGCTTCCGCATCTGAAAGCCATATCCCTGCTGGTTCTCTGGTCACAGCCGCTAATGTTCCTTCAAAGCCATAGGAAGGATCTAAGATAACTCTTATGCTTTTTCCTAAATTTTTCTCAAGCATATGGAATATTGTTGGGGGTAAAGCTTGTTCGGGCATAGGCTCTGCAAATTCATAATTAGCGCTTTGAGGATAAAACAGTTACTCTTTTGGCCAACGCTTAGTACAATATTCAAAACAAATTAATTGTTACTTTTCGGTTTCCACTTTTAAATTTTTATGACAGAATACATGCGACACTTTAATATGTTTGATATACTTTCATAGAAAAACCGCTTGAGTTGATCTAAGTGGTCACCGAAGACTCATTCAACCAGTACTTAGATAAGGCAGTCAAGCACTACTCATCCCTTTTTATGCTTCCATCATACATTAACATAATTTTGTTCTCAGCGTTAATTTGCATATTTGGAGGGTTGTCATCTGCCCTTAGCTTATCTTTTTCCTACAACGGTCTGGTTAATGGAATCCTTTTAGGCGTTTCTCTTTTACTTGTAACGTTGCTTTCTAACTATTTCTTGTACGCTGTGGTCTTGAGACAAGAGGCTATCTATGACCTGAGGAGAACAGCAGCACTTTCCCTTTTTTGCTGGATTTTATGGCTTATATTTATCTTAATGGGCAGCGTTACAGCCGCATTTTTCGGTTCAATATGGACTGTCAGGCTTTGCCTTCTGGGATTCTCCGCTGTGTTAATTCTCCGTTTTATTGTTCTTTACGCAACATCTTCCGTAGGGTATAAACGCTTTTTTGTAGCCTCTGTTTTTCAGCCCTTTTTCTCCATAATTCCCTTCATAATTCTTTGGTCAACAACAACTGACATTAAAACCGTTTTCCTCTTCTCACTTTATGCAGTAATTATAAGCCTCCTTTCAAGCTTTTCTTTTATTTACTTGCTAAACCGTGTGGGCAAGCATCACGTAGGTATGCCTTCTCTGGTAATTCTCAAGGCTTTTTTGCTGAACTGGATTGCAGATTTAAACGCTCCTTTCGAGACTCTTTTGGAACAGCTAAGCGAGGAAAAAGACGTGGAAGTTTTAGTAGCAAAGTTTGGCGGTCAAAAAAGTAAAGCAATCATGGCTGTTCCCTCGGTTCATCCAGGACCATTTAAAAACGTTGGGAGCAGTCTTTTGCCTTCCATGCTTAAAACCGCCTTGGAACAGAAGTTTAACTGTGTCGCTTGCGTACCTCTCGGCTTACTCGGCCATGAGCTTGATTTAGCTTCTCAAAATCAGAATCAAAAGGTAATCAACTATGTCATCAACTCTATGGACTTTAAAACTTTTGAAACTAAGGCAACGCCTTTCATAAAAGTCAATAATGGTTTAGCCACAGCCTCCTGCCAAATTTTTGGCAGATCAGCCCTCATTGCTTTTTCTCTTGCCCCAAACACAACTGAAGATTTCCCTCAAGAATTGGGTCTCTATATACGCAAAGAAGCCGAGAGACGCGGGCTTCAATCATGCATTGGAGTAAATGCTCATAACAGCATAAACGGCACCGTAAACCCAAGAAAGGCTCTGGAAGCATTAAAGGCAGTCGCTGTTGCATGCATGGAAAAGGCTGCTTCCTTACCCAAAATGCCCTTTAAAGTTGGCATCGCAACTGCTCTTCCAAAAGAGTTCAGCCTCAGAGATGGCATGGGCCTTGGCGGCATCACTGTAATGGTGGTTGAAGTTGGCAACCAAAAAGCGGCCTACGTGGTCATAGATGGAAACAACATGGTTTCCGGTTTACGTGAAAAAATTCTGTCGGCCCTTAACTCTTTGGGCATAGATGAAGGCGAAGTTTTCACCACAGACACGCATTCCGTAAACGCCTTAACGCTGAATAAGCGTGGGTACCACCCTCTTGGCGAAGTTATAGACCATGAAAAACTGATTGGTTACATCAAAAAAGTAACAAACGCCGCCATAGCTGATTTGAAGCCGGTGAAGGTAAGCTGTCGCAGCGTAACAATTCCGAAGGTTAGAGTAATTGGACAGAGACCTCTAGAAAAATTATGCCTACTCCCCGATAAAGCTGTTCAAAGAGCTAAAAGAATCATTGTCCCTATATTTGCAGTTACCTTTCTATCTTTAATGTTATTTTTGCTATTTATCTAAAGCCAACCCAATAAAGACGAGGCTTCTACGCTGCAGAATACACGCTCTAGATTGAGTAGTAAAATCTTTTGGTATGTCGGTGGATAAAGGGTGAAATGAAAACAATATAAAAATAACAGGCATGAGAGGTTCTGCGTTTAAGTCTAAAGTTTAAGGATTGTATGGAAAAATATAAGAATCCCAAAATGTAATGATACGTCTGTCATAAGGTCAGCAGCATAAATGACATGAGAGGGGTATAGAATATGCCAGAAGAAATGCAGAAAAAGCCTGTAAAAGAAGAAAAGCCAACTAAAACTGTGCAGATAAACGAGAACACGGTGCTTATCGGCAAGAAACCAATAATGAACTACGTTGTTGCTTGCCTAACCTTTTTCAATTCGGGCGCTCAAAAAGTTGTCATAAAAGCCCGGGGGCGAGCAATCAGCAGGGCAGTGGACACTGTGGAGTTGCTGAGACGCGCCTTCCTTAAGGACTTGCAATTGAAAGACATCTCAATAGGCACAGAGGAAGTTACAAGAGGCGAAGGACAAAAGACTAATGTTTCAACTATTGAAATTACAGTGTCAAAACCGTAAAACCCTAAAATCCCAAAGCAAACCATCCTTCCCATTAAAGCATCGAGTTACTTACCTATGCTTTTGTAGAGCCTTAAATCTGTTTATAGGTTTCCCAATGACGCACATAGATAGTTATATAAAACCGTCTTTCTAATGGTTAGTCTCCGTTGGGATATAGATGGCTGCTTATCCAAAAATAGTTGTAACCCCCCCAGGACCAAAAGCGAGGGAACTTGTTAAAAAAGATGAGAGATTTATTTCACAGTCCTATGTGCGCTTTTATCCCCTTGTAGTTGAGTCTGGCAAGGGCTGTATAGTGAGGGATGTGGATGGAAACGAGTATATAGATTTCAACTCTGGGTTAGCATGCTTAAATGTTGGACAATGCCACCCTAAAGTAGTTGAAGCTATAAAAAATCAATGCGACCGGTTTCTGCATTATTCTAACACAGATTTTTATTATCGTGAGGCTGTCGCTCTCGCTGAAAAACTTGCAGAAATTACCCCTGGGAATTTTGAAAAGAAAACTTTTTTTAGCAACAGCGGGACAGAGGCGGTTGAGGCAGCTGCGAAGCTGGCGAAATGGCATACTCGTAAACAACTGTTCATTGGATTTGTGAATGCCTTCCACGGCCGAACAATAGGCGCTTTGTCTTTCACAGCCAGCAAACCAGCCCAAAGGCGCTACTTCTTCCCTTTAATGCCTGGGGTCGTCCATGTTCCATACCCCTACTGCTACCGTTGCCCCTTTAAGCAAAACTATCCAGAGTGCCACTACTGGTGTGTAGATTTCATAGACGAGTTTGTATTGCAGAAGTATGCCCCTCCAGAAGATGTTGCTGCAATCCTTTTTGAACCGATTCAAGGAGAAGGCGGATACATTGTTCCGCCGCCAGAATACTTCCAACGTTTAAAAAAACTTGCTGACAAATATGGACTATTACTTATAGACGATGAGGTGCAAACAGGGATAGGCAGAACTGGGAAATGGTTTGCCATCGAACACTGGGATGTTGAACCAGACATTCTGTGTGGTGCCAAAGCTTTGGCGTCG
The DNA here is from genome assembly GCA_038849025.1 of Bathyarchaeia archaeon. Lineage (GTDB taxonomy): Archaea > Thermoproteota > Bathyarchaeia > Bathyarchaeales > Bathycorpusculaceae > WUQU01. Next base: position 34,310 of record JAWCNE010000004.1, on the reverse strand, counting down.
GGTTTACCTCTGGGAGCAACCATTGCAAAAGCAAAAATAATGGATTGGGTTGGCGGCTCTCATGCAAGCACTTTTGGCGGAAACCCCCTTTCATGCGTTGCCGCCATGGCTGTTATTGATGTAATCAAAGAGGAAAGGCTATTGGAAAACGCAACAAAGCAGGGGACTTACATTTTAAAAAGGCTTGAAGAGTTAAAGGAGGAGAGTGGCATTGTCGGAGACGTTAGAGGAAAAGGCTTGATGATAGGTGTGGAAATTGTGGCAGACAAAGAGGGTAGGAAGCCGGCTCCTGAAAAGGCCAATGAAGTTATTATGCGTTCATGGAAACGTGGAGTTGCTGTTATCACTTGCGGAGTTTCCACCATGCGAATAGCGCCACCTCTCAACATAACCAAAGAACTTGTGGATTCCGCATTAGATATAATTGTAGATGTTGTAAAGGAAGTTGAAAAGGAAACGTAACCAAAGTTTCCCTTGTTGAAATCCCCCTCCTTATGCTTCCCTTTTTTCAAGTTTAGGCTCGTGCACACCAAAAACACTAACGCTATGGAAAGTATAGCAAAAATAATTGTTAAGAGAAATGGAAGCTGAGGAGAAATGATTTCATATAATATTCCGCCCCCAATCCCTTCCAAGGCCATGAGCAAGTAGAAAAAGAAGTTCATCGATCTTGGGTTTTTCCCTATGCTCCTGCGAAACAAGATCTGCAAACAATGATTGATAGGAGGAGAAGCCTAAAAGCATTGAAACTCCCATTAATGGCATGGCTATAAAAAAGGTTAAGTCGTTTCCTTTAATGAAGGAAAATCTTCTTTAAGCCTCAAGGAATTGACTCTACTGGGCTAGAAAATAATTGGCTTCGCCACAACTTCCTTTATTTTCAAATCGAAGAATCTTGAAGCGTTAGCTGGTTTTATCCGAAGGGCAGTGTCCGCCCCACTACTCGTTCCAGCAATGGCAATAACGTCTCTGTCAACGGGAATTAAACCGGCGTCTGCCGCCATCAAAGTGATTTCTACACATACCTTTGTTCCTTCCCCCATGAGTCTAAGGGTGTTAGCTATCAATTCCAAGGGCTGAAGGGTGCCAAAATTCCTCCGTATAGCGCGTTCGGCGCTGCTTAGGGCGTGGGTTCCAGTGAACAATTTTGCTCCGTTTTCCAAAATATCTCGTTTATATTCCTCTTTTAACTCGCTTTTTCCCGGTTGTTGAAAACCAAAGCAATGAGTAACCACAACAACGTTGTATCCTTTGAAGATTCTGGATGCTTTGGCACCTGTTTCACCGGTCGTGGAAGCAACAACAATATCCCTTAATCCTTCCTTCTCAGCATAATCCTTCACGAAACTTAACAAAGCATCAGTATTCTGTTTTCCTACACCTTTAAAATAGACCACTTTCCTTTCTATAAAGCTCATTTCGCGCCACCATTTCCATTAAATTTCTTCTTATAGGTTTTACCTAAGGGCTTCCTTTTTAATTCTGTTCCGCAAACTTTGCATGTCCTAAACTTGTAGTCTGCAGGATACTTTCTGCGACAAGCTGGGCAGTACCTCATCCATTTTATGGTGAGGCGTATTCCAAAAGTTGCAAGAGAGGCGAATTCTATTCCTAAATGTTTTGCAACGTTTTGTATGGAATAGTCGTCAGTAGCCACAAGTGGAGTGTGGCCTTGCATTTTTAACTGCAGGGCCAATGCCAAAACTTGGAAGTCTGCTTCTGAAAGGAAAAAAGAGTCTCCAACCTCTATTGCTGATGCTTTAACTTTCTTTAAAAAAGCGTTTTCTGGCATTTTGACCTTCAACTTTCCGCTTTCTATTGCCGTTTTGAATCTAATCCAAGCCATGGAGTTTCCGGCAACTTCTTCTTTAACTGCTGGAACAGAGTATTGCTCCTCGCTTATCGAAAATGGATCAAAACCTGCTATGAAGGCTGAAGTGTCTAAAATTACTGTTCTTCTGTCCAAATTAGCCGTTGGGCTTTCCTCCAATTCCGCGGAAAAGGAGTCTACTTCTTAAGCGTTGGTAAAAGTTTTCTCCAAACCTTATGAAGGAGGCTTCATTTTTTGAACGCGTAACCGTCAATCTTGGAAGTTTAGACTCTATAATTTGTCTGTAGGCTCCGTCTACAACCACGAGCACTTTTCTAGGCCTAAGAACTTCAACTGTAATTTTGGAATCTGCTGGAAATACTATGGAGCGTAAAACGCTTAAGGAGCATATAGGCGTCAAAACAAATGCCTCAACACGCGGATCCAGGACAGGGCCTCCGGCTGAAAGCGAATAACCCGTAGATCCTGTTTGCGTGGCTATAATCAATCCATCCGCTTGGCACTCTAAAATCTGCTCATCGTTTTTCGAAACCCTCGCGTAAAGCAGCTTAACCGGTTCATCTACCGATATTAGCACTTCGTTTAGAGCTTCTGGAAATTTGGCGCCTTCAGCGGTTACAGCTAACTTTGAGCATTTCTCTACTTTAAATTCACCTTTCAAGCACTTGTCAATGGCCGCAAAAGCCTCTTGAGGCGAGATTTCTGTCAGAAAACCTCGAATCCCCATGTTTATCGCCAGTATGGGGGTTCCAGAATTTGGAATAGCTATGCATGTCCTTAAAATTGTTCCATCCCCGCCAATGGTAACTATAAAATCAGTCTTCATATTCTCTAGGGGTAGGAAATTTTCATCCTTTCTTATTTTACTCTTCAATGTTTCCTCAACGTAAACCTCTAATCCCTTTTTCCTTAAATACTCGGCTAAGTCTTCTGCTAGTTTTACCGCTTTTCTTTTGTCGAAGCGTGCTACTAGGCCAACGCTTTTGAACACTTTTCTCCCTTCAAATACAAACACAACTTTTAACCACCTCAAATTATATATGGGTGTTGTTTAAAATTGCTGTGGTGGAAGATGTTAAGCTGGTGAGGATGTGAGCAAGCCAGTGGATGTTGGAACCTTAAGGGAAGGCGGGTACATTATTGTTGATGGTGAACCATGCCGAATAGTTGAGATAACGAAGTCTAAACCTGGAAAGCACGGGTCGGCGAAGGCAAGGATAGTTGCTATAGGCGTTTTTGACGGCGCGAAAAGGAGCATTGTTAAACCAGTGGATGCCACGGCAGAAGTGCCTATAATTGAGAAGAGAAGCGGGCAAGTCTTTGCATTGACTCCTTCAAGTGTTCAAGTTATGGATTTGGAAACCTACGAGTATTTGGATGCACCTTATCCAGAGGAGGAGGATTTGAAGGCGAAACTTGCCCCCGGTGTTGAAATCGAGTATTGGAGAATCCTTGGCAAGGTAAAGATTGTAAGAACCAAATAATTGAGATTTAGAAATGTTTCGGGTTGTCAGCTCCACCAGTTCCAGTCAAGTTTTTTGAAGCTTACGTAAAGAACTAGTAGGATAACTCCCCAACTCAACGCTATTGAAGCTACTTCTAGAATTGGATGCGCCTCACTGAGATAAGCGTAACTTGCCCAAGCGCTCACTCCGCATAGGCCCACTAATATCAAAAGGAACACGGCGCATTGTATCGCCCGTTCCACGGTCAACTACGACACCAACTGAGCTTAGAATTACTTGGCCTTTGTTTTAAGATTTTTCATTAAGCTTATCTTCTGGTTTGCGTAAACTTCTTTGAAGCCGATGATGCAAGAAGAGCCGTCGGATTTATGAAGACTTCTAAGGAAAGCTGAGGCTTCATTCTATTGGAATCTCATACTCATGTTTTCGAGGCAAGTGAATCTCAAGTATTCCCTTCTTAAAGCGAACTTCTATTTTATCCATGTATACTGGCACTGGGATACGCGTTTGGCAGTGAAATCTTTGAAACTCGCCTTTATAATGAGTTATGCCAAAATCATCAAAACTTATCTTTCTCCTCATTTGAGCAGAGACTTCAATGGTGTCTTTACTTATGGGCTTAACTTGTATGGTGTTTTGCTCAGCATAGGGCAAATCCACAGTTACTATCACTTCGTCGCCTGTTACTATAACGTTGCGGAGGGGCTCCATAGTGCAAGCTCTGCAATTCCAGCTCGGCCTTTCCATAACACTTTCCATTACGCTTTCAGCCCACTCCTCCATGCTTTCAAAATATTCGTCCATTATGTCGAAAATTGAGCGTTTTCTTCTACTTGTTGCCATTCCGTCACCCTCTTATGAAACGTATAGGGGGATGTCATACTCTTGGGTTTTCTTCATCTTTGTGAGTTCCTGCTGGGTTCTCTTCATCATGTCCCTCGCCTTCAAGCGGATCTCTTCGCCTTTCTCAAGAAGTTTTGAAATGTCTGCCTTCAGCCCAGTGATGTTCATTAACTGTTCTAATGCTTTTGCCGCGGCCTCTGGGTCTGGATAGTTGAAGAAGCATTGGGCGAGCAGAGTTAAGGCTGGCAACCCTAAAGTGGCGCAGTATTGGAGCATAATTGCTTGAGGGCCAACCATGTAGCCCTCCCTTAGTATTTCTAAGTTCTTATCTTGAAGCATTTTTAACGTTTCAAGGCTTGAAGCAGCGGCGAAGACCTTTAACTCTTCAAGGTCTTGCCTTTCTTGGATGGGTATACCGCTTAATGAAATCATCATTTTAACTTCCTTCTCCCTTCCCCAATCGATTAATGAATGCATCAGTGGATATACTAAATCCTCCCGCAGAGGAATCTCAGATACTGCCAAAAGAATCTGGTGATTTCCAAAAATTCTTATTGACGAATGAGGAAGGCCTTCATGTAACACTATTATTGGCGGCAATAGTCTAGAATCTATATATGCAACTTCTGTTAGATTAAGCTCTGAAATTAAGTGGGATGCTGCTATTACGCCGACCAGTCCCACATCTGGGAAGCCAAAAATCATAACTGCTCCCTTTGGAATCTCCTTCTTTTCAATAATTCTTACATCTGGATTCAAACAAGGTCCTCTCTCTAAATATTTTGCAGGTTTGAATGTAAAAGGTTTATGGAATGAAGACGTCACTGCTCTGCGTTGTTTTTCGGGTCATAAAATCCTCTATTCTTTTAAGGATTTTCTCAATTTTGTAATGGGCCTTCAACTCATTTTTCCATTCCTTTGGAAGCATATATCTAAACCTTCCAGCTGCACGCCTATCCATGATGACTATTATTCCTCTATCCTCTGGGCTGCGCAAAAGTCTTCCAGCAGATTGGGCTAAAGCGTTTAAGCATGGGATGTTGTTTGCGTATTCCATGGCTTTTTCCCTAAATTTCTCTCTAAAATACTCGTAAAGAGCGGTTTGAAGCTCTGTTTTCTTTGGGAACGGCAGTCCAACAAGGATTACAGCTGAGAGCAAGCTCCGCCCTTCCATAGTCATGTCAACTCCTTCGCTTATTTTTCCTCTAGCAACGCCTAGAACCACACACTGGTCCTGTTTCTTCAAAAAATTGAGCACATCCAAAATCCTTGTTCTTTTCTCCTCAACAAGCATGGGTAAGTCATGCTTTATTTCTTTAACAACTTTTTGCATAACCTCGTATGATGGGAAGTAAACGGCGATTCTGCCTTCAACTTTTCGGATTATTTGGTTAAGGTGTGCAGCTATCCTTTTCCATTGGACTTCATTACGCTTTTCAAACTTCGTTGTAACCGCCTCATCCACCACAATAAGCCTGTTCTCAGGCGGGAATGGGCTTGGAAGCTCTAGGCTTTGACAGCGACTTCTCTCTATGCCTAAAACGTCTATATAGTAGTCTGTGTTCCAGAGGGTTCCAGACATGAGTATGGCGGAGCGGAGCTCGTTAATAACGCTTGCAGCTAAAGCCGGATCTAGGCATCTGATTCCAAGCCTTACCAGTTTTCTTTGGCCTCTGTCAACCTCAACCTTCACGTATCTTACATAGCTTGAACCCGTTAGGCTTATCCAGTCTAGGAGGAAATCTGCACAGCGGGAAAGGTAAGAGACAGGGCTTCTGCCCATTTCACTTCTTTTTTGACGGACTTGTTCGCCTTTTTCGGCCAGTTCTCGAATGATTTCATGGATTTTTTCATGGTCAACCTTGAGTTTATTAGCCAAAGCATCGATTAAGACGTCTCCTTCAACAATGTGCTCAACGTCCAATCCGTAATTTCTGTAAACCTTTCTCCCAAAATCAAACATAACATTGTGTAAGGCTTCTAAAAAGTCGAAATCGTCAATTTCGAAAGTTTTAACTTCCCTATGGGCCCTGCGCACAGATCTTGATGAAAGCTCGTCTGAGAAAATGCCCGCCGCATAGTAGGGTAAACTATGGGCTTCATCGAAGACGCAGTTAACCTCTTTTACACGTATGCCCGCCTTGCCCAAAATTGAGCCTCTGATGGCTTTTACGAGAATGTAATTGTAGTTGCCCACCACTATGTCCGCATATCTTGTTAAGATTTTTGTAGCTTCATAGGGGCATAATCCTTCGTTGCGGCATATCTCGTAAACCTCATCTGGCAAAAGGGGCCCAATCTTCTTGATTTTGCCAACGACGTTATATGCATGCCAGCTTGGTTTCCACCCATTGTAAGTTTTTTCAAAGTACTCGCATGTTCTGCCGAATGTACCATCCTTAAGTCCCTTGCAATAGTAGAGGAAATCTCTGTAGCCCACATCTTTGAGTTTTGGATCTTCAAAGGCATAGGGGCACATTTCCTTTTTGCTCTTAAAGATGGATGCTGCAAAACTGACGCCGCAGCAGTCCTTAATGTTTTTTAGTTCTCGGGAGTAGATTTCCAGCTGATTTTTTGTGCGAGTTAGGGCTAGAAGCCTTCCCAATGAGGGGTTAAGCTCTCTAGCTGCAAAAAAGGCTGTTAAGACCGAAATGGATTTTCCAGTGCCGCATGGTGAAGAAAGTAACCCAATTTTTCCATTTCTCATGGTTTCGTAGGCAAATTTTATGGCGTTAAGCTGAAAAGGACGAAAGCTTGAATAGGGGAAAAACTCTTTAACTAAACTTTGAAAATGGCGCTCCTCGGTTCTCCATGTTTTCTCCTTTACCGCTTCGTAAACAGCTTTTTTGGCAAGTAGAGTTCCACAGTTTCCGCAGAAATGGCTTCTCAAATAGTCATGGAGAGAATAAGTTTTTCCGCATCGGCGACAGACGTATTTCACTTCCATCTTTGAAGGTTCACTCATTTCATAAATTGGTTCTTGTGATAAAAGAAGTTTGCCGCAAACCTTGCTCAAAATACTTAGGTTTAAGTGTGGCATAAGCCAAGTTTTGATTTGAGGTGCCTTTGCATTGTCTAACGAGTTTAAACCAAAAGTTTTTGCCGATATCCGCGAAAGCGTGGATGTCAAAGACTGGTTGAAAGAATTTGGCTGTGATGTTGTGGAAAAGGCTTTGGCGCCTGCGGACTACATTGTTGCGGAGGATTATGCCGTTGAAAGGAAGGAGCTTCACGATTTTTTCCGTTCGGTTTTTGACGGTAGACTTTTTGAGCAAGCTGAAAGGCTCGCTAAAACCTATGGGAACTCGTGCCTTGTGGTTGAAGGCGATGTGGCTAATGCTGTAAAAGGAGTTCGCAACCCCCAAGTCTTCTGGGGGGCTCTCGCAAAAGTTATAGCTGACCACAACATTTCTGTAATTTTCACACCAGATGAAGCCAACACAGCCATGTTTCTTCAAAGCCTAGCCAAAAAACTCCAAGAAGAAGAGAGGCGAAAAATAGCTGTAAAGCATAAGCCCAAAACGTACACGCTGAAACAGAGGCAACTCCTAGCGGTGCAAAGCTTACCAAAAATAGGTCCAGAAAGGGCTGAGGCGCTTCTTAAAAGGTTCGGAAGTGTTAGACGAGTCTTCCAAGCATCTAAAAGGGAACTACTCTCCGTCAAAGGAATAGGCGAAAAAACCGTCCAAGCCATACTAGAGCTTCTTGAAACTAAATATCCCGGGCTAGAGCAACAACAATAATTCGCTATACTGATAGGCGATGATTTAAACCTATTTAAGGATGTAAACAGTCTTTAATCTGGAGACGCTTATGGCCTTAGAACGATTAGGCTCCTCGCTTCACGAAGCCTTGAGAAAAATCTTCAGAGCTGCTGTTGTTGACGAGGCAGCCGTTAAAGAGCTTGTTAGGGGTATGCAGCGGGCTCTATTGCAAGCCGATGTGAACGTTCAGCTTGTCCTCGACATTTCTAAGCGCATAGAGGAAAGGGCCCTTAAAGAAAAGGTTCCGCAGGGCATTTCACGCCGCGAACACGTGATTAAAGTTGTTTATGAGGAGTTGACGCGTTTTCTAGGCGAAAAACCCGTTCCGTTAAAGGTTGAGCCTGGGAAAAGAAAGGTCATAATGCTTGTGGGCATCCAAGGTTCTGGAAAAACCACCGCCGCAGCCAAGCTTGCAAGATACTTCCAGAAAAGAGGCTTAAAACCAGCCCTCATATGCGCGGACACTTACCGTCCAGGCGCCTTTGACCAGATTCAACAGTTAGCAAACAGAATAAATATACCCGTATACGGAGACCAAAAGGCCAAAGACCCGTTTAAAATAGCCCTTGAAGGCCTAAAGCACTTCAGCGACAGAGACATAATAATTGTTGACACTGCTGGTCGCCACAAAGAAGAAAGGGAATTGATAAAAGAGATGAAAATGCTTGAGGAGAAAATTAAGCCAGATGAAGTTATGCTGGTTATTGACGGAACCATCGGTCAACAGGCGCTGGTTCAGGCTAAAGCCTTCAAAGAGGCTACATCCCTAGGCTCCATACTTGTAACAAAATTGGATGGTTCGGCGAGAGGCGGAGGCGCCTTATCAGCTGTTGCAGCTACAGGCGCACCTATAAAGTTCATAAGCACAGGCGAAAAGGTTGAGGACATTGAACCTTTCGTTCCCTCACGCTTTGTTGGCAGACTCCTCGGCATGGGTGACTTGGAAACCTTAATTGAAAAGGTGCGCGAAGCCGAGGTGAAGGTTCCCGAGAAAAAGGCGAAAGCCATCCTAAGCGGCAAATTCACCCTAACCGACATGTATGAGCAGTTCGAAGCCATGAGAAAAATGGGACCCTTTCAAAAGATTTTGAAAATGCTTCCAGGCATGTCGTACAACGTGCCTGAAGACATGCTAGACATGGCTGAAGACCGCTTAGAAAAGTGGCGTGTCATAATCCAATCCATGACTCCCGAAGAGAGGGAAAACCCCAAAGTTTTTAATGCCTCAAGGCTTAGGCGTGTGGCACGGGGTTCTGGAACAAGCGAAAAAGAGGTTAAAGAACTTCTAAAACAGTACAACCTAATGCGTAAAATGCTGAAAACCCTTCGTAGAAAAAAGAAGCTGCCCTTTTTCGGCAAGGGCTTGCCTCTCGATATAGGCTAAGCCAGTAGCTAACCAAAGGAGTTTCTATGAATATCCTAAGAAAAGCCTTGGAAATGCTTGAAAAATATCCCCTATGCGACCACTGCTTGGGAAGGCAATTCGCTTTATTAGGGCGGGATATGGAAAATGAAGAAAGAGGAAAAGCCATAAAAGCCATTTTGGCAATGGAAGCTCAATCATTGATCCACTCTAAAAAAAAGGAAGGAATACGCATACTCAAAGTTCTTGCAACAAATGGTTTTTACAAAAGCGCAGAAGAAATCCTCCGCGGAATGAAGAAACATGTTCTGCGGAAAAATCTTCCGAAAACTTGTTTTCTGTGCGAAAACAAGTTCGCCCTTGTGGATGAGTTAGCAAAAAAGGCTTTAGAGAAGCTTAAGGAGTATGAGTATCAGAACTTTCTGGTTGGTGTAGAACTGCCAGTGGATGTTGAGGAACGCGAAGACGAATTAAAAGCTAAATTTGAAGTTGAATATGGCGAAAACCTTAGAACCGAAATTGGAAAATTGCTTGGGAAGAAAATCTCACTTTACAGCGGCAAAACCGTAGAATACGGCAAGCCCGAAGTTGTCATAATCATCAAACCAATGACTGAAGAAATACGGGTTCAAATCAACCCGCTTTACATAGCTGGACGTTATAAAAAACTTGTAAGGGGCATCCCGCAGTCGAAATGGTTCTGCTCCAATTGCCGTGGCAGAGGATGCGAAAAATGCAATTGGACTGGAAAAATGTATCCAGAATCAGTAGAGGAAATAATCAGCGAACCTTTTTTGAAAGCTGCAGAAGGCGTAAAAACCTTTTTCCACGCTTCTGGAAGGGAAGATATAAATGCCCGTATGCTTGGAAAGGGCAGACCCTTCGTAATAGAAATTTCCCAACCCAAAAAACGGTTTCTAGACCTTAAAAAACTCGAGGAAGATATAAACGCTAATGCGCAAGGCAAGGTTGAAGTTTTAAGTTTGCGCTTTGTAGACAAAGATTTTGTTAGAAGGTTAAAGAAGGCGGAGTCCGCTCAAAAGGAATACCGCGTTGTAATAGAATTCGAAAAGGAGTTTGCAGATGTAGACCTAAACCTATTAGAGAAATTTTTGTCAAACACCACGGTTAAGCAGCGAACACCCACCCGTGTTTTGCATAGACGCGCAGACTTGACACGAGAAAAGCACATATACGAGGTTAAAGTAAGAAGATTGTCGCCGAAAAGGGCTGAAATGAGAATTCGTTGCCAAGGAGGGCTATATGTAAAAGAATTGGTGACTGGTGATGATGGAAGAACAACTCCAAGCGTTTCAGAGATTCTCAAATGCAAAGCGAAGCCTATAAAACTTGATGTTTTAAACGTAATTATGAAGGATTAGGAAGGTGGAAAAGTGAGGAAGTCTAAAGGATACCGTGCAAAAACACGCCGGCTCCTTAGAAAGAAGCCTCGGGAAAGGGGTAAATTGCAACTGAGCAAGCTGTTACACGAGTATCAAACTGGAAACAGTGTAACCGTAAAAATAGACCCCAGTGTTCAAAAAGGAATGCCTCATAGGCGTTATCACGGCAGAGTAGGCACAATAGTTGGTAAGCGGGGAAGAAGCTACGTTGTAAGCGTCACTCAAGGAAATGCTGTTAAAGAAATTATCGTTAGACCCGAACATTTGGAACCCTATAAAAGTGATTAAAATGTTAGGAAAGGCAGAAACCGAGAAGGTTAAAGAAAAAAATCTTACAATCCCCCAGGTTAAAAAGTTGCTGGAAGAGCTGGGTGAAGAAAATTTAGACCAGTTTCAAAGGCGCACGTTAGATTATGCCTCCAAGTTTTCTAAGGTTACCGCAGAAACTGCTGAAAAACTTGTAGAAAAACTTGTAAGCGAATTTGGTTTAGAAGAAGTCGAGGCTGTTCAAATCGTTAATTGTATGCCTAGCAGCGTAGAAGAGCTTAGAGTTTTTCTGGGAGGAGGGCGTAAAATTATCGAGTCTTCAAAATTGGAAGAAATGGTTAAACTTTTAAACGAACATAGATTGAAATAGCACTTCAGTCTTCTATTTTTAAAAGTGAACGCGTGAAAGGGCGAATAGAATGGAAAAGCGGTACGAAGAGTATGCTTATGTACTAGATTTTCTCCTCCATGGGCGTCCAGGGGTTCGTGTAATGGGAAGGGCTGGTTACAGAGCGGGAGCCCTTGTTCAGCTCATTGGCGAGGAATTTTTCACGCTTCTTGAGGCATTAGTTAAGGAAGGAGTTACCCTTAAGCCCCATGACCGCGTTTACGTGGGAAAGGAAGCTCGAGAAGAAATCACCTATATTATCGGGCGGATAGGCTACGAAGAGTTGACAGCCGCCGCCAAGATGGAGCTTCCACTAGTCATAAGCCGCATAGTTCTTAACCGAGAAAAATGGTTTGTCAACTTCTTTAATACTGCGCAAGCCATAACCCCAAGGATGCACGCCCTCGAGCTGATTCCGGGCATAGGTAAAAAATACATGTGGCAAGTTATTAATGAACGGGAAAAGAAGCCCTTTGAAAGTTTTGAGGACTTGCAGAAGCGAACAGAGGTGCCTAACCCTGTAAAGCTGCTCACTAAGAGGATTTTGGAGGAGTTGGCTGGGGAAAGCAAATATCGGTTGTTCACGAGGGTGCATTGAAAACTGGCTGGTTGAGGCTTTCATGAGTTTGTTGGAAGAAACAAAGTTTATCTTGCGAAAGCACCGAATTTTTCCGAAGAAAAGTTTGGGACAACACTTTATGGTTGAACCTTTAATTTTCCACCTTTTGGCCCAACGGGCTTCGCTTACAAGCAATGATGTTGTGCTGGACATCGGCGCTGGCTTCGGATTTTTAACTCGTTTCCTTGCTGAAAGATGTGAGAAGGTTTTAGCTGTTGAAATAGATTCAAGATTTGTAAAGATTTTGAGGAGCCGTCTCAAAGATTTGCCCAATGTGAAAGTTATCCAGGGCGACGTGTTAAAATTGCATATACCCGAGTTCAATAAGGTGGTTTCTATACCTCCATACAACATCTCTTCCGCCTTGCTCAATTGGCTTTTTAATAAAGATTTTACTCTTGCAGTTTTGGTTCTTCAAAAGGAGTTTGCAAATCGTTTTATGGCGCCTGTTGGCAGTGCGGATTATGGGTGGCTCTCTGTCCTTTCATATTACCACTTTGAGAGTGAACTTTTTGAAGATGTGCCCAAACAAATGTTTTATCCCCAGCCTGAAGTTGACTCTGTAATTGTGCGTTTAACCCCTCGAAGTTCGCCGCCTTTTCATGTGAAAAATTATGCCTTGTTTACGAAGCTTGTGCAAACGCTTTTTACCCAGCGCAATAGAAAGGTTAGAAACGCTGTCCAGCCCTTCATAAAGAAGCGTTATACAGCCTTAGAAGACGCTTTTAAGGTTGCCGATTCTCTTCCATTTCATGATAGACGCGTCAGAGAGTTAGCGCCTGAAGATTTCGGTGAATTAGCAAATGTCCTATCCAGTTAAAAAAGTGTTTTTCGGCGATCACGTTTTTAATATTTGGAGCGAAGTTTACGAACCAGCCGAAGACTCCTTCTTTTTCGCTGAAAACATAACAGTGAAAGATGGCGAAAGGGTTCTTGACATGGGCACTGGATGTGGAATTCTAGGCATAATCGCCGCAGAAAAGGCCTCAAAGGTTTTGGCTGTGGACATAAATCCCCACGCGGTGCACTGTGCAAAAGAGAATGCTAAACTGAACGGCGTGGCGGAAAAAATGTTTTTTGTTCAAGGCGACCTTTTCACAGCCATAAAAACAGAAGAAAAATTTGATCTAATTCTATTCAATGCACCTTATTTACCCTCTGAACCCTATGAAGGCACAACATGGCTTGGACGGGCATGGGCTGGCGGAACGAACGGTAGAGCAATCATAGACCGCTTCGCTCATGAAGTCCCTAAGCACTTGGAAAAGGGCGATCGCGTTCTGCTTTTGCAGTCCACCCTTGCAAATGTCAATAAAACCCTTAAAATTTTGGAGGCTGAAGGTCTAAAAACAAGGATTGCCGCGAAACTTGATCTGCCACTTTTTGAAACCATAGTGCTTATTGAAGCAAAGCCTTAATTGTGTTGATAGATGGCGTTTAAGGTTTAGTTTTTCTTCTGTTGTTCTTCTAGATATTTCTCCACTTTTGCAGCCATTTCCTGTTTTTTAGACTCATCTAGAAAGGAAGCATAGAAGGATTTTTTTGCAAGTTCGCCTAGTTGCTGTGCATTTAAGTTGAAGGCTTTTTGAACCATTAAGTAGTTATCGTTGATGTAGCCTCCGAAGTATGCTGGGTCGTCAGAGTTTACTGTTACAATTAGCCCTTTTTCCATCATCTTTTTCAGAGGGTGTTCTTTCATACTTTTTACGACGCCCAACTTCAGGTTTGAAATTGGACACATTGTGAGGGGAATTTTTCTTCTAGCTAATTCTCTGACAAGGTCTTCGTCGTTGATGGCACTATTTCCATGGTCTATGCGGGAAACTTTCAACAAGCGAATTGCCTCCCAAATGTATTCTGCGGGACCTTCTTCGCCTGCATGGGCGACTGTTAGAAATCCTTCGTCAAGCGCTTTTTCAAAGACTTTCTGAAACTTTGATGGAGGATTTCCAATTTCAGCAGAGTCAAGCCCCACTGCTGTAATCCATTCTTTGTAGGATATAGCCTCTTCTAAAGTTTTGAAGGCTGACTCTACATTTAGATCTCTTAGAAAGCACAGGATAAGCCTTGTGGATATTCCGAGGTTTTGTTCCGCATTGCGGAGCGCCCTTCTAACCCCAGTTATTACACTGTCAAATTTTATTCCTCTCCTTGTGTGGGCTTGGGGGTCAAAAAATATTTCAGTGTGCAGAATGTTTTGAGAGTGTGCCTTTTCAAGGTATGCCCATGTTAAGTCGTAGAAGTCTTCTTCGGTTTGCAAAACTTTTGTTCCTTGGTAGTAAACGTTTAAGAAAGATTGCAGGTTTTTGAAGTTGTATGCCCTCTTGGTTTCTTCAATTGTCTTATACTTAATTTTAACCCTATTCCTTTTAGCTATATGGAACATCATTTCAGGTTCAAGGGTGCCTTCGATATGAAGATGAAGCTCTGCCTTTGGAATGCCTCTGATGAATGATTCCATCTCATTAGTAAATATTAAAAGAAGTTATTAATTCATTTTCCTTGAAGCATTTCCTTTGCAGTTTTCCTTCTAAGTGAAGCATGTTAATGATAAGCGTTTGCAAAATCGTTTGAAAAAGTATATAACTTGAAGGCCTTAGTATTGCTAGAAAACACTGGCAGGAGTATGTTGGAATGTGCATAATTGGGAAAGATAAGTTGAAAGAACTAATAAATAACTATAGATGCATATACCCCTATGACTATAACTTGCTTGACGGAGACGGCTATATCCTAACAGTAAAAGACGAAACAACGTTGCATTACTTAGAGCATAAAAACCTCATATCTTACGAGGTGATTTTTACTCCACCAAACTATGTTGCCCACCTCACCGCCAAAAGCAAGTATGGAAGAATGGGGTTATCCTTCTTAAACGCAGCAAAAGTCCACAGCGGTTTCGTGGGGAGACTCGCTTTAGAAATTGTAAATTTAAGCAATGACCGCTGCCCCATAACAATTAAACGCGGAGACCCCTTCATGCACATTGAATTCATAACAAGAGAAGGCGAACCATCGCCGTATATGGGAGAATACCAGTTTCAGTATCTCACCGATGAGGAAGTGCAAATGTATATTCCAATCTTAAAAAAGGTTTTCTCGAACTACGACGAACTTGCAAAAATATGGTTCAAAAATAAGCGGACACTCCCATGAAAAAGCATCTGGGCATTTTAAAACCAAAATTATGAAGTTTGCGTAATTGCAAAATTTGGCTTTTTCAACAAATGTTTAAATAATTTGTTTATAGGATATTTGAAAGGGATATTTGATGCGTGCACGCAACTATCGAACCGTTAAAGGACAACCATACACTAGGAAAGAGTTTGTTAAAGGTTTCCCCCAACCGAAAATAACAAAATTCACCATGGGAGATCCCAATGCCAAGTTTGAATATGAAGCTAGGCTTATAGCCCTAGAAAAAGCCCAAATTCGGCATAACGCTCTAGAAGCAGCAAGGGTGGCAACAAACCGTCTTTTGATGGAAAAACTTTCAAACAATTACCTTTTACAAGTTCATCCATACCCCCACGTCATCCTTAGGGAAAACAAAATGATCTTTGGGGCTCACGCTGACCGCCTTCAAGACGGGATGCGAAGAGCTTTTGGAAAGCCTATTGGAACAGCGGCGCGTGTCTTTCCGAACCAAACAATAATCACAGTTAAAGTAAACGCAGAGGGCGTTGAAGTGGCTAAGGAGGCTTTGAAAAGGGGAAGCGCAAAACTTCCAGTGCCATGTAGAATAATTATCGAGAAAGCACAAGTAGAGGAGGCGAAAACACCATGACAAAAATGAAAGAGGATCTAGTAATCTGGTTTGAAAACTTAAGAAAAGACGATATTCCCCTTGTTGGAGGTAAAAACGCTAACTTGGGCGAAATGTTAAATGCGGGGATTCCTGTTCCCCATGGCTTTGCCATAACCGCATACGCTTACAAGAAATTCATTGAAGAAACAGGTATAGCTGAAAAAATTTATAAGAGTATTGAAGAAACCGTTACAGACCCAAGTGACCCAAAACAGTATGAAGAAGCCTCTAAAAAAATTCGCACATTAATAGAATCCACACCAGCACCTAGAGATGTGGAAAAAGCCATTAAATCTGCATATCGGGAGCTTTGCCGAAAACTAGGCATAGATGAAGTTTTTGTTGCTGTTAGGTCAAGTGCCACTGCAGAAGACCTGCCAGACGCATCTTTTGCTGGACAGCAAGAGACCTACTTAAATGTTAAGGGGGAAGAAGAGCTTATTGAAAAGACTGTGAAATGCTGGTCAAGTCTTTTCACTCCCCGCGCCATATTTTACCGCACTCAAAAGGGCTTCGCCCATGAAAAAGTCCTCATAAGCGTTGGGGTTCAAAAGATGGTTAATGCTAAAGCTGCGGGCGTCATGTTCAGCATTAACCCAGTCACCGGCGACCCTAATCAAATAGTTATTGAAGGTAACTTTGGTCTAGGCGAGGCTGTAGTTTCAGGCGCAGTTACCCCTGACGAGTTTATTGTGGATAAGGAAACCATGAAAATAGTTGAGAGGCGTATAGCTGTCAAGAAATTGCAGTATGCCCGCGACCATGAAACCGGTAAAACGGTTCACTTGGAGGTTTCTGTTGAGCGGCAGAATCAGCCTTGCCTAAGCGATGAGGAGGTTCTCAAGCTTGCAGAATTAGCCAAAAGAATAGAGGAACATTACGGGAAGCCTCAAGACATTGAGTGGGCTATCGACAGCGACTTGCCTTTTCCCGAGAATGTTTTCATAGTGCAGTCTAGACCTGAAACGGTTTGGAGTGTTAAAGCCGCGGAAACCGTTGAAAAGAAGGCTGAGGCTGGTTTGGCAAGGCCGGCTGAAGAGTTAAAAGTTATTGTTAAGGGCATAGCCGCTGGCAGGAGAGGAATAGGCGCAGGCGTGGCGAAAATTGTTTTAAACCCTGAAGAAGCTGCCAAAATCATGCAAAAAGGCGACATCCTTGTCACGGAAATGACAAACCCTGACTATGTGCCTTTCATGAAGCTTGCAGGCGCCATTGTGACAGATAAGGGCGGAGTAACTTGCCACGCAGCCATCGTAAGCCGCGAGCTTGGCATTCCATGTGTTGTTGGCACTGAAAACGCTACGAAACTTATGGTTAGCGGCAAGGAGTACACTGTAGACGCGAAAAGCGGTGTTGTTTACGAAGGTATTATGCCCACGGTGGCAGGCCCGATGGAGCTGACCTCTGAAGCCCGAATTCCAGCAACAGCATTAGCTGGAGGCATCTTCCAATCTGTTCCAGTAACCGCCACAAAAATTTACATGAACCTCGGGGTTCCGGAAAAGATAGAAGAGTACAAGGATTTGCCCTTTGAAGGAATAGGGCTCATGCGCATCGAGTTCATTCTAGCCAGCTACATAGGGGAGCATCCCCTTTATCTCGTGGAAACAGGGCAAGGGCACAAGTTTGTGGACAAACTTGCTGAGGGCATAGCAACTGTTGCTAGGGCTATACAGCCCCGTCCCGTGGTTGTGCGTTTCAGCGATTTTAAAACAAACGAGTACCGAGAGTTAAAAGGCGGCGAGAAATACGAAATTGTTGAAGCTAACCCCATGCTGGGTTGGCGAGGCTGCAGCCGCTACATAAGCCCATGGTATGAGAAAGCCTTCCGTCTTGAATGCCAAGCAATTAAAAAGTGCCGTGAAGAGTGGGGACTGAAAAACGTTTGGGTTATGCTTCCAGTGGTGCGCACTGTTTGGGAAGCCAAAAAATGTTTGGAAATAATGAAGGAGGAAGGCCTGGAAAGGACGAAGGACTTCCAAGTTTGGTTCATGGCTGAAACACCTTCCATAGCAATACTTGCAGATGAATTCTCAAAGCTATGCGACGGGTTTTCAATAGGCTCTAACGACATGACTCAAGGCATACTGATGATTGACAGAGACTCAGAACGCCTCGGCCAGATGGGATACTTTGACGAGAGGGATCCAGCAGTAAAGAGGATAATAGCCCATCTGATAAGGGTAGCCCATGAAAACGGATGCACCGTTTCCATATGTGGCGAGGGGCCGTCAAACCTACCAGACTTTGCAGAGTTTCTTGTGAGGGCTGGAATAGATAGCATTTCCGTTAATGCTGACGCTGTTGTAGCCACAAAGAAGCTTGTTGCAAGCATAGAACAAAAGATAATTCTTGAAAAGCTTGCCGAGCAGCATGAAAGAGCGTTAGGACGACCTCTCCGAAGGCCCAAAGGAGACTGGGAATGGACGCCCCGATGGGATGAAACCCTAAAATAGCAAAATCCTCCCTTCCAAACTTTAACCTGTGCTTTTATCATGTTCCTTTTTGGTGTTGATTTTGAAACCCTTCGATCTTGAGGAAGAGAGGGTAAAGCAAGAGATAGCGAAACTGGGAGCTAAGCGCGTATTAATCCAGCTTCCCCAAGGACTGAAAAACGAAGGTTTAAGGCTTGCAAAGATTGTTGAAAAAACAGGAGCTTTGCCCATGGTTTCTGCAGACCCATGTTATGGTGCATGCGACTTGGCAACGGCTGAAGCTGAAAGCGTAGGCGCCGACTTAGTGGTTCATTATGGACATTCAAAACTTTTAAAGTACGAGAAAGTGCCCACAATTTATGTAGAGGCGAGAGCCACCTTAAATGTTGACGAGGCTGTTTATAAGGCGTTGCCTATTATGGAGAAATGGCATAAGATAGGTTTAGCCACAACAGTTCAGCATGTGCAAACCATTGACGAGGCCAAAGAGATTTTGGTTCGCGCTGGCAAAACAGTTATAGTTGGTGATGCTGGCCACATGAGTTACCCTGGTCAAGTTATAGGATGTGACTATAGCAACGCGAAGTCCATAGCCAACGATGTTGAAGCCTTCCTCTTCATTGGCGGCGGACGTTTCCACGCCTTAGGCCTAGCAATTTCAACGTCAAAGCCCACAATACTTGCAGACCCATATGAAAATAGGACTTATACGGTTGATGAGGATGCACGGCAACTCCTTAAAAAAAGGTGGGCAAGCATTCAAGAAGCGAAAAGGGCAAAAACCTTCGCAGTTCTCTTAGGTCTAAAGCCTGGACAAAAGCATATGGATGAAGCGTTCAGCATTATAGAAAAGCTCGAAAATAGCGGGAAAGATGCGTATCTTTTCGTTGTTAGGGAGCTCGCTCCAGAGGTTCTTATGGAGTTTCCAGCTGTTGACGCTTATGTAAACACTGCATGTCCGAGAATATCTTTTGATGATGCTTCTAGATTTCGTAAACCAGTGCTTACATTAAATGAGGCGCGAGTGGTTGTCGGTGAGCTTTCTTGGGAAGAACTTTGTAGAAAAGGATTGTTCTTAGACTAGCCGTTGGCAGCGATATATGTAGAATGAAAAGGTTTATTGCGGCGCGCAGCGTTTAGCCTTCCAATAATGTATTTACGATGCCAAATCTTTGAGGTGTTGTGAGTGAGTTTGCAGAATTCAAAGCGGGACAGCGGCAGGTTCGTGTTGCCTGGCGAACAATTAGGCGTTATTGAAGAATTTATTCCTGACGCTGGAACATACGTGAAGGATGGAGTAATATATTCGAGGGTTGCGGGACGTGCGCTTGTCGACTTTCTCAACAAGCGTGTTTCCGTCTTCCCCATAGTTCATGGAGCAAGGGTTCCAAAAGTTGGAAGCATTGTTGTGGGGCAAGCTTTAAGTGTTCAGCCTCAAACAGCTACTGTGCGAATTTTTAAGATCGGCAAGAAAATTCTTTCAGGTTTCTTTACGGGTTTTCTTCACGTTTCAGATGTGCACTTAAGGTTTGTTGACTCTATGTTTGATGTTTGTAAACCCGGCGATGTTTTAAGGGCAAAGGTTATAAGTGAAAAGAATAGGGTTTACCATCTATCCACTAAGGACAAAAGCTTAGGGGTTGTCTACGCTTTCTGTTCCAGCTGCGGCTACATGCTGGAGCAGAGGGGTCGAAGCTTGCAGTGTTTGAGGTGTGGTAAAATTGAAAAACGTAAAACAGCTATAGACTATGGAAAGGGAATAATCTAAAAGGTGATCCTCAAATGAAAGTTAAAGTTCTAAAGAAAAGCGAAACTGAAATTAAAATTGAAGTTGAAGGCGTTGGGCACACCCTTTGCAACTTGTTACAGAAGAGACTCTTAGAAGATGAAAACGTAGATTTAGCGGGCTATGATATCTCTCATCCGCTGGCGTCAAACCCCATAATATACGTGAGGACAAAGGGCGGCGTAAAACCCGAAGAAGCCCTGCTTAAGGCTTTGGAGAAAGCTCGAAAGATGGAAAAGGAGTTTGAAGAAGAACTTAAAAAAGCTCTTAAAACGTAGCCCTATTCGTTATTATCGTAAGTAGTTTAGTGAATCCTTCAATGGGATTTTCTGCTTTCTGCAGTATCCCCACACATTCTTCTAATGTTATGTGTTTATGAAGCCAAGCATAAACAGTTAGGGCTTCCGCAGCATCGGCTAACATGTGGCGTGAAACCCTTGACGGCATATGCTCTCTTAAACCGGCTTTTTTGAAGGCTTCGGCAAGCACGCTGCCTTTGACCTTGGCTCCAGAAGGCTGTCCTTTTCTCTCTGATATAGCTAAGGAATATGCGAGGTTTATGTAAGCGTCGCCTAAAGCTGCCAGCTTATGATCCGTGAGTATTTCAGCTAGGTTTTTATATTCTTTTGTGAAGGAAAACGTTTTATCGTTATTTTTCAAGTTGTAGCCTCCTCTCTCTATGTTGAAGGGTTGCCTGTTTATATTTAAGTGCCGCTTTATTTTATGCATATTCGGCTTGGCGGTGTAATGTAATGGCTGAAGATAAAGGCGGTTCACCCGCAAGGTTTTCTGAAGAGATTTTGCGAGAATATCTTTCAAGCTTGTATGGCTGTAGTGTGGATATTTGCGGTGTTTGGAGGCTTGGGTGCGAAAAAGCTGAGGGTTTTAAAGACTTGAAGGGTTTTGGTTATGGTGTTCCCTACGTTATCGAGTTTCGTGTCAAAGGCGAAATTAAACGTGTTGTGTTGGAGACCATGCGTTCTGAAGGTTTTGGGCATGAGTTTCCCTCCGATCGCGCTCAGATTCTGCTTTGGCAACATTCAGCCTTTAACAAACTTCCCCAACATGTACGTTCCGTGGATGTTGGTGCCTTCACTAAAGACGGCAAAAGTTTAGAGTCCCTCGGGAATTGCGGCGAATTCTTTATTCTAACCGAGTATGTGGATGGCAAACTTTACCATTTAGACCTAGACCACATTAAGGATACGGGCGAGATAAGCGAGTTAGATGAAAAGCGATGTTTAGCGCTTTCCGACTACCTTGTTAAAATTCACTGTGTTAAGCGGGATGCGCCGTGGCTTTATGTGCGGAGAGCCCGTGAGCTTGTGGGACATGGCGAATGCATAATGGGCTTATTAGACAGCTACCCTCCTGGACTGGATTTTGTTAAGGAGCAAAATTTAATCGACATTGAAAAAGACTGTGTTGTTTGGCGTTGGCGTCTTAAACGTAAAGCCCATAGGCTTAGCCAAGTTCACGGGGATTTCCACCCGTGGAACATAATGTTTCATCAAGACCTCGATTTCACTGTTTTGGATAGGAGCAGAGGCGAGTGGGGAGAACCTGCAGACGATGTTACAGCCATGACTATTAACTACATTTTCTATTCTCTGCAGAAATACGGCGAACTGGCTGGAGTTTTCGAACGGCTGTATAGGCTTTTCTGGGAGAACTATTTGCAGAAGACTGGAGACTGGGAAATCCTCGAAGTTGTTCAACCCTTCTATGCATGGCGGGGTTTAGTTGTAGCCTCACCCATCTGGTACCCTAATCTAAGCCGCGATGTCCGCATAAAGCTTCTAAACTTTGTGAAAAATGTTCTACGCCACGAAAGGTTTGATTTAGACGCTGTAAACGCATACCTTCAACCCCTTTAAACGTGCAAGTTTAAAAGATAAATACTCTCAAGGGGTAAAATTAGGGTTTGTGTGGTGTTCTTTCTTGAGCGAGGACTCAGCAGCTAATTTAAAGAAAAGGCTTAGGCAAATGGATTATTCTGATAAGGCTGTTGAGGAAATTTTGAAATGGTATGGCGATGATGTTTCACAAGCGGATGGGCCTCGTGAAAGGAATATACGTTCTAGTAATTTCAGTCAACAAAAACATATCCATTAAAGTCGGCGCCTTGGGAAACGTCGCCTTCAAGAAAGGCTTATATGCTTATGTGGGTTCAGCTCAAAACAACCTTGATAAGCGTTTAATGCGGCATTTTAAAGGGGCAAAGCGGAAGTTTTGGCACATTGACTATCTGCGTGCCAACGCACACGCAAAAGCCTTAAAGGCCTTCTATAAAGAGGCTGAAAAACCTGAAGAGTGCGTAATGGCAAGCAGGTTTGGTGAAAAAGGCTTTGCAGTTAAAAAATTCGGCTGTTCTGACTGCCGCTGTTTAAGCCACCTTTTCATGTTTAAAGACTACAGCTTGCTGGAAACTCTCTGCTTAAAATGCGGCTTCAAGCCTTTCTCACCTTGCTAGCGAGTCGCTGCATTCAGAGACATCGGAAGCCTGAAGGATTTCGCGTTTTTTAATTATTTCTTTAAAGTCCAAGTAGTCGCCGCCCACAATTTTCAATTTTACCTCAACTTTCTTGTCTTTAACTTCTATTACGTTGTAGGAGTTTAGGAAGAAACCCCTCAGTTTTTCACACGAAACGCTCCCAGCATGAACCACCTGCATATCCTCTATTTGCCATCTCCACGGTCTATGGCGGTGGCCGCATAAAACTAAGTCAACCTTAGACTTCACAAGGCTTCTGAGGACATCGCCCGCGTCCACTATGGTGATTTGATCTGCCCCCGTGTCTGGAACTGGGATTATATGGTGGTGTATTGCCACAATCTTAACTCTGTCCTTATAGTTTTCAAGTGTGTTTTCCAGCCATAGGTTTTGTCTGTGACCCACTTCGCCGTCGTCTCTGTCTGGACGAGCGCTGCTCAGCACTATTATAAAGGCGTCGCCTACTTCTGTGACTTGGTTGAAGGGGAAAAACTGTTTGAAAAGCAAATACCCCGTAGCACGGTAATCGTGGTTTCCACTTATGTATATGGCGTTTTTGGCTTTCAATCTCTTGAACTCTTCTGCTGCCATCTTAAATTCGGAAAGAATGCCGTTCTCTGTTATGTCTCCAGTTATTACCACAGCATCAGGAGACAAGGCGTTAATTTCTTCCACTGCCGCGCGAAATTTTCCATCATTAAACATGGGCCCGCAGTGAACATCAGAGATCTGAACAATCAACATAGCTAATCCCTTCCAAACCCAAAGCAAGGCAACAATTAATAAACATTACGTGGGTAGAGTTTTAAAGGCTACCGCCCTAAAACACTTTCGGAAGCGAACCTAAAATGCACCAAGGCTGGTGTGTCTGGATTACTGGCTTGCCTGGCAGCGGCAAATCCGTCGTTTCAGAAGCCCTGATTAAGCTTCTAGAACAAAAAGGCATAAGCGTTCAACTCTTGTCCTCTGACGCCCTGCGCAAGGTTTTGACGCCTAAACCAACTTATACCCTTGAAGAACGCGAAATGGTTTACTCTACCCTTGTTTATATTGCAGAACTTTTAACAAGAAACGGTGTAAACGTTGTTATCGACGCCACTGGCAATTTAAGGCGTTACAGAGAAAACGCGCGACGGCAGATTCCCAAATTTATAGAAGCCTATCTGGAATGTCCCCTAGAAGTCTGTATGGAACGCGAGTCAAAGAGGAGAGAAACCCACCATGCACCAAAACAAATATATGCAAAAGCCATGGAAGGAAAAGCGCCCACAGTCCCCGGTGTAGGACAACCCTATGAACCGCCCACAAGCCCAGAAATAACCATAGACACAACAAAGTATACGCCAGAACAAGCAGCTGAAAAAATTTTAGAAACCCTGACCAAAAAGTGGTATAAAAAAACCTAGAGGATAGAATACTATGGGCTACTTTTCAATCAAAACTATATAGAAATAGTATCCCGGTCAAATGTTCCTTGTTCTATAGCCTGTTATGGAAACATGTCCTTTTTCCTGTGTGGCAAGCGTTTCCTTTCTGTTCCACGAGAAAAAGCAGCGCATCATAATCGCAGTCCACGAGGATACTCTTAACTCTCTGCACATTTCCAGAGGTTTCTCCCTTCATCCAAAGCTTTTGCCTTGACCTACTCCAATAGTAGGCGTACCCTGTTTCCAATGTCTTCTTTAAGGCTTCAATATTCGTGTACGCCATCATAAGCACTTCTTTTGAATCGACGTCTTGAACGATTACTGGGATAAGTCCGTTCCCCTTTGCAAAGTCCAGCTGTTGAAGGCTTATTCTTCCTTCTGTCAAAGGCGAATGCTCACCCCCTTGTCTTTCAGAAATTCCTTAACCATGCGGATGGGGTATTTGCTGTAATGGAATACGGAGGCTGCGAGGGCCGCATCAGCCTTTCCAAGGGTGAAGGCTTCAAGGAAGTGTTCTGGTTTTCCTGCGCCGCCGCTTGCAATAACAGGTATGTTAACTTTCTCGGATATGCTTCTTGTAAGCTCCAAGTCGTAACCGTTTTCAGTTCCATCCCTATCCATGGAAGTTAGTAGGAGTTCCCCCGCTCCAAGCTCCTCAACTTTTATAGCCCACTTAACCGCGTCTACCCCGGTTGGCTTCCGCCCTCCATAAGTGTAAACCTCAAACCAGCATACACCCTCCCGCGTTTTCGCCGTGAACTTGTCTTCTGCGTTTTCATAACGCCTTTTCGCATCTATGGCAACCACTACGCATTGACCCCCAAAGATTTTGGCCAGTTCCGTTACTATGGAAGGGTTTTCAACTGCAGCTGTGTTTATCGACACTTTGTCTGCTCCGCTGCAGAGCACCAGCCTTGCGTCTTGAACATTGCGAATTCCTCCGCCCACGGTGAAGGGTATGTTTATTTCCGCTGCCACATTTTTGACGGTGCCCTCTAATATTTTCCGTTTTTCCGGGGAAGCCGTTATATCAAGGAAAACCAGTTCATCAGCTCCTTCGTCACTATAGCGCCTTGCCAACTCAACTGGGTCTCCAGCGTCCTTCAAATTTAAGAAGTTAATTCCTTTTACAACTCGCCCATGGTCAACATCTAAGCACGGTATTATTCGCTTTGCTAAAGGCATTAATAGGCAACCTCCCTTGCAACTTTTAAAGCTTCCTTCAAAGCGAAGGAGCCCTCGTAAAGGGCTTTTCCTATAACAACTCCGTAAACACCTATCCTCTTAAGAACAGTCAAATCTTCTAATCCGCCAACTCCCCCAGCGGCAATTATCCTTGCATCCTTATACGCGCAGGCTTGGCTTAACACTTCAGAATCCACACCTTTAAGGGTTCCATCCCTAACTATGGATGTTAAAAGAAAGGTCTTGACATGAAGCGCCAAAAACTTTTCTAAAGCTTCTTTCACCCTAATCCCCGCGGACTCTTTCCACCCATCAACCATAACTTTGCCATTTGCATGATCTAAGGCCACAATCACACGGTCACCAAACTTTTTCCTAAGCTTTTCTAAAGCTTCAGGTTTACTGAAAGCCAAAGTGCCAAGCACAATGTAATCCACCCCCAGGGCCAGCAAAGCCTCAGCCCTTTCAAGGCTTCTTATTCCCCCTCCAACTTGCACTGGCAAGTTTACAGCTTTTACTATTTTCAGAATCGTTGCAAAGTTATCTCCCCTACCAAAGGCTGCGTCCAAGTCTACAATGTGCAGAGCGTCAGCGCCTTCTCCTTCCCATTTCTTAGCAATGGCTATGGGCTTTCCTAAATAGTCGTAAGCCTTGGCGGTTTTCGGGTCGCCTTTGAAAAGCCTAACCACCTTGCCGTTCATTAAGTCAACCGCTGGAATTATTTTCAACGCAAAGCTCACCTTTTCACAAACCCGCTGAAGTTTTCAAGGAACTTCAATCCATCTTTGCCTGATTTCTCCGGGTGAAACTGAGTTCCACAAATATTATTCTTGGCTGTAACTGAGGCAAAAGTCACTCCATAAGTGGTTTCCGCACAGATAACTCCCTTATCTGCTGGAACCGGGTAATAGGAATGGGCAAAATAGAAGTAGGGCTCACCTTCTAAACCCTCAACAAATCTGTTCTGCGCCACTAGGCGAACAGTGTTCCATCCCATGTGTGGAACTTTAACGGAATTTGGCAAGCGAACATTTTTGCCTTCCAAAAGCGCTAGCCCTTCACCCTCACCCTCATCGCTTTTCTGGAAGAGAAGCTGCATCCCCAAGCATATTCCTAGGACCGGAAGCCCTCCATTAACAAGCTCAAGAATTTTCCCTTTAATGGGCACTAAGTTTTTTGAGGCTGCTGAAAAGTCTCCAACGCCAGGTAGGATTATGGCATCAGCTTGTTTAAGTTGCAAACATGAAAGCCCAGTTACAGTTTTGAAGCCAACTTTCTCTAAAGCACATTTAATGCTGTAAAGGTTCCCGACCCCGTAGTCTACAATGACTGCCTTGGAAATTTAGATCACCCCCTTAGAGCTTGGCACGCCTTCTCTTCTGGGGTCTATGGCGATTGCTTGTCTAAGAGAAAGCGCAAGAGCCTTGAAGGCTGCCTCTGCCTTGTGGTGGTCATTGGCTCCATACTGAATCCATAAGTGGATATTTGCTTGCATGGAAAAAGCCAGTGTCTCAAGAAAGTGGTATATGTCTTCGCACGGCATATCCTCAATTTTTTTTCCTCTAAGTTTTAAGTCGATTTTAGCGTAAGGTCGTTTAACTAGGTCTACAGCTGAAAAAGCTAGAGAGCAGTCCATGGGCACTGCGGCAAATCCGAACCTTGCAATTCCTTGACGGTCTCCTAAGGCTTTTCTAATGGCTTCGCCTAGGCATATGGCAATATCTTCAACGGCGTGGTGTTGAAGGTCTCCTTTCACATGGGCTCTAATATCAATAAGGCTGTGCGATGCTAAAGCTGTTATTAAATGGTTAAGAAAGGCTACTCCAGTATCTACTTCAGCTTTTCCAGAGGAGTCAAGGTTCACTTTTACATAAACATCTGTTTCCCGAGTTTTTCTTGAAACTTCAGAAACTCTCATATTCTTTCACCTTCCCACCATTTAACTGCAAACTTCCTTTAAGGCTTCAACGAGCCTAGCGTTCATTTCTGGTAAACCCACAGTAGCCCTAAAACAGTTATCAAATCTAAGAATGCTTCCCAGATTTCTCACAATCACTCCCCTTCTCAATAGCCCTTCGTAAACTTCAGCGGATGGTTTGGCAGTTTTAAAGAGCACAAAATTCGTTTGAGAGTCAAAGGCTTTTACGCCTTTTAAGCTGTTAAGGGCTTTTATTAGTTTTTCACGCTCAACTTTCATCTGCTTAATGGCGTTTTCAACCATGTCCATGTTTTCCAGAACCTTTGCGCCAACCCTTAATGCAATGGAGTTCACGGGATATGGAAGCCCCACTTCTCTAGAGAGAACCTTCACGATCTCGGAGTTAGCCACACAATATCCAAGTCTTAACCCCGCCAGGCCAAAAGCCTTCGAAAAGGTCCTTAAAACTATAAGGTTTTCAAATTTTGTAGTTAATTGTACTATGGACTTTTCGGCGAATTCTGCGTATGCCTCGTCAACAACAAATATGCCTGGAAAAGCATCAATCAAACACTCTATTTCGCCGGTTTTAAACTGGTTTGCTGTGGGGCTGTTTGGAGAGCAAAGGAAAAAGACCCTTGTTTTCGACGTCATCTTCGAGAGGAGGCTGTCCATGTCGAGGGAGAAGTCTTCTTTTAGGGGGACTTCAATAAGCTCTGCCCTTTGAAGATTCACAGCATGCCGATACATGGAGAATGTAGGCGAAATGGTTAATGCTTGTTCCCCACTTTCAAGGAATAGGCGGGAAATCCTTTCCATCACTTCATCGCTTCCGCAACCTACGGCTATACATTCAGCTGGGGCTTCCACGTATCTGCTTAGTTTCTCCTTAAGTTCCTGTTCCTCCTCTTGGGGATAAAGCCTCGGATCAAGATCTTCCACCACATCCACAATTAGCTTGACGAGCTTATCCTTTGGCATGAAAAAGTTTTCGTTCGAGTCAAGTTTTACAATTTCAGCGCGACTCAGACCGAAACGCTGCTCAACGCTTTTGACAGAATCTCCAAAAGCGTAACCGCAAAGTTGAACTGCCTCAAACTTCTTTCTGAACCAATCTTCACTTGAGAGCTTCAACTTCAAACCTTCCTTCTATAGCCTTATAGTGGTTTGGCAAACCTTCCGCCTCAGCTAAAACTTTAACAATCTTTTGAGCCTTCAGCAAGCCATCCCTTGAACACTCTACAATTGCAACCCTTCTCACAAAGTTGAGAACTGACAAACCAGAGAAGGTTTTGCCGAACCCACCAGTGGGCAACACATGATTTGTTCCACTATAGTAATCGCTTAAGGCAACAGGGCTGAAAGAACCAACTAAAATTAGCCCAGCAGTTAACATTTTGTCCGCGATTTCCTCTGAATTTTGTGCAACTATCTCAACATGTTCTGGCGCAAACGCGTTTGCAAGCTCAACCATTCTGTCAACTGTTTCGCAAACTATTATGAAACCGTTGTTCGATAAAACCTTAGTAATTATGGCTGCTCTAGGCGCCGAATCAGCGATTTTTCCAAGCTCAGAAAGCACTTTTTCCGCAAGCTTTTTAGAAGTTGTTATAAGCCCCACTATAGAGTCAGGTCCATGTTCCGCTTGGGAGCATAGGTCAAGGGCAACCAACCGCGGATCAGCAGTTTCATCCGCCAAGACAAGGAGTTCGCTTGGACCAGCTGGCATATCTATGGCAACATCTTCCGATACGAGGAGCTTAGCCATGGTAACATACTTGTTTCCAGGACCAACAATTTTCCGCACAGGCTTAATCGTCTCAGTTCCATAAGCCATAGCTGCTACTGCTTGGGCGCCTCCCACCCTATAAAACTCGTCAACGTTGCAGATATCTGCGGCAACAAGCGTCAAAGGATTTATGGAGCCATTTACTTTTGGCGGCGAACATACCACCACCCTTGACACACCAGCCAACTTTGCCGGGGCAACACTCATGATTAGGGTGCTTGGATAGGCTGCTTCCCCGCCTGGCACATAACAACCGACGCTTTCAATTGGACGCGGCCTAATCTGAACACAGATACCATCCACTTCCATGTCCACATTCATTTGTTCCAAGACAAGTTTTTCAATAGTTTCCACCCTTTCCTTTATGGACTCAAGTGCAATAACCTGCTCTTTGCTAACTTTTTTGTAGGCTTCTTCAATTTCAGCAGCGGTTACCTTCAAATTTTTGATATCCAATGAAACGTTGTCAAACTCCCTTGTAAACCTTATTAGAGCCATATCGCCATGCCTTCTAACTTCGTCAATGATCGTTTTAACATCTCTTCTCAGCTGAGCCTTTTCCTTTAGAATGTTTTCCCTTTCAGCCAATTTTGAAGGAAGTGAAGAGTCATACCACATCTTCATTATCGGGTTCATTTTGAACCAACTTCGTCTAGGGCTAAAACTTGTCTCGGCTCGTAAACCACTAAGCCTTGGGCAAGCCTGCGAATAGTTGGAAGTATTTTTAAGAAAGCATCCTTTTCAACTACTGTGTTAACCGAGCACCATTCTTTATCAGATAAGGGCGCTATCGTAGGCTTTTTCAGCGCTGGCAGTTCCTGAAGAAGTTTCTCCAAGTTTTCCATTTTTACGTTTACGAAGATGTGCAGCCTCTTGGATCCGTCTACGACGCCTTTCAACAAAGCTAGAACGTCTAATATTTTTTCACGTTTCATTAGGGAGTCCATAGAATTTTTGTTAGCTATTAAAAAAGCAGTGGATTCCATTATTGTTTCAATGGCTTTTAGGTTGTTTTGGACAAGACTTGTGCCCGTTTCGGTAACGTCGACCACTGCGTCAGCCACTTCTGGCGGTTTAGCCTCGGTGGCTCCAAAAGAGAGGAAAATGCTTACTTTCGGGTTTTCCCCTTTCCTCCACCATGGAGTAACAACCAAAGGTTCTGTGTTGCCGAAGAATTTGCGATAAGACGCGTTATTTTTAATATATTCTGCTGTGAGGTTTAGGTATTCAGTGGATATCCTGACATTTTTGCCGTTGTCTATAAAAGTCTCTAAGAAGCTTGAGAAAGAGTCCATGTTATTCCACTGTTTTGGAATAGCCACCACAATTTTTATTCTCCCATATTCAAGGTTTTGAAGGGCTTCCACATCAGCATTTGTTTCACAAATCCAGTCTAAGCCTGTTATGCCGATGTCATATACGCCTTCGCTTACAAGTACCGGAATCTCTTGGGGTCTAAGGAGTTTAAGTTCAATCTCAGGATCATTTATAGATGGCTTGTAACTTCTGTCTTGGCCTGTCACTTTATATCCGGCGCGTTCCAGAATTTCAAAGGTTGCTTTTTGCAGAGAACCTGCTGGTATGGCAAACTTTACCTTAACCAAATCTTCTTCACCTCGCTTAAAGATGACTTTTTTAAAATTTTTACTCGGTTTTGAGGGGGAACCAAAAGCTGTTTCTGTAGCGTTGCAAAGCAAGAATAGTAAGTTACAAAATTTATTGAAGCTTTAGGGGTACAACTGCCGCTGTCAATGAAAGCAATCGCCCTTTGTGAACGCAACCCCTCACTTCACATCACTAGCCTAAAAGAAGGCATTCCATTCACTTATAAACTTATCTGTTTTGGGCATTCCGGCGGCAAACAATCACTAACTGCTTCCACATGTTTTAAGGGTGCCGCCAGCGCTTGCAGACTGCACAAGAGAGGAATAGCGTGCAAGATACCCACTTTTAAACCGTGGTTCTTTCGGTTTCCACTTTTTGAAACGCTTTTCCAACTCCTCTTTTGTCAACTCCACATTTATGGTTCTTTTCGGAATATCAACTGAGATGACGTCTCCATTCTCGATTAATGCTATCGGGCCACCTTCCGCTGCCTCCGGAGAGACATGGCCTATGCATAGACCTCTTGTGGCGCCGGAAAATCGTCCGTCGGTAACAAGGGCAACGGACTCGCTTAATCCCATGCCTGCAATCATCGCCGTAGGTGAAAGCATCTCTGGCATGCCAGGCCCTCCTTTAGGCCCCTCATATCTCACGACGACAACTTCGCCTGAGCCTATTTTGCCTTCTCGTATGGCTTTAACCGCGTCTTCTTCAGAGTCGAAAACTTTAGCTTTCCCCTTGTATCTAAGCATTTTAGTGGGAACCGCCGCTGTTTTCACGATGGCCCCGTTAGGCGCAAGGTTTCCCTTTAAAACAGCAATTCCCCCCTCCTTGTGAACCGGGTTGGTTAAGGGGCGAATAACTTCCGAATTCACAACCTTAGCATCTTTAATGTTTTCTTTAACGGGTTTGCCCGTTACCGTTATAGCGTCTAAATGAAGCAAGTTTTCCAACTCTTTCATGAGGGCTGGTATTCCACCAGCAGCATCCAACTCCTCAACGGCGTGTGGTCCTCCGGGAATCATGTCGCAAATGTGGGGTACCCGTCTGCTAACTTCATCAAAGATTGACAGGGGCAAGGAAATGTTGGCTTCCTTTGCGATGGCTGTCAAGTGCAGCACCGTGTTTGTGGAGCCTCCTAGAGCCATGTCCACTGTGATGGCATTTTCAAAGGCTTTCATGGTTAAAATTTGGGAAGGCTTCAAATCAGTTTTAACCATTTCAACAATTCTCTCGCCAGACTCTTTGGCTATCCTAAGTTTTAAGGCGCTTACTGCAGGTGAAGTGGCGCAGTAAGGCATTGCCATGCCTAAGGCTTCAGATACACAAGCCATCGTGTTTGCAGTGAACATGCCGTTACACGATCCGCATCCCGGGCAAGCGCCGCTTTCCAGCTTATTCAGTTCTTCCGCGCTTACTTTGCCTACAAGCGCTCCCCCAACAGCCTCGTAAACAGAGGCGTACCCCACCCTTCTTCCGTCCACAATTCCTGAAAGCATGGGGCCTCCAGTTACAAGGATTGCTGGAATATCTAATCTTGCAGCAGCCATAAGCATGCCAGGGGTTATCTTGTCGCAGTTGGAAATCAGGACCACACCGTCAAGCCTATGCGCCTGAACCATGATTTCAATGGAGTCAGCGATGAGTTCCCTTGACGGCAAAGAGTACCGCATCCCTTCGTGGTTCATGGCTAATCCGTCGCATACGGCTATCGTGTTAAATTCAAAGGGTGTTCCGCCCGCTGCCACGATTCCTGTTTTCACTGCTTCAGCAATTTTGTTAAGGTGTATATGTCCAGGAACAATAGTTGTAAAGCTGTTTGCCACGCCTATGAATGGCTTGTCTATTTCTTTGTCCGTTAACCCCAAGGCTTTCAGTAGTGCCCTATGGGGTGCTCTTTCAACTCCACGTTTTATTTCGTCGCTTCTCAATTTTACCGCCTTCTTGATTTTGGTGTCCGTGCCACAAATGAAACCAAAAGCTTTATATTTAATTATCGCAAATGCATCCTAAGCTATGAGGAATGAACATGGGGTATTGCTTTATCGAACCGTTTTCCTGAAAAAATAAAATTCTTAGACACCACCCTAAGAGACGGAGAACAAACCCCCGGAGTTTCCCTAACACCTGAAAACAAGCTAAGAATTGCTAAACAACTAGACGAGCTTGGAGTAGACGTTATCGAAGCCGGCTTTGCCTCGGTTTCTCAAGGCGAAATGGAGGCAATAAAGACCATCGTAAAGGAAGGACTTAAGGCGGAAATATGCAGCTGCTCAAGAGGCGTTAGGAGCGACATAGACGCCGTTGTAGAAAGCGAAGCTGAGAGCATACACCTTGTAATTCCAACTTCAGATCTGCATCTTCAGTATAAGCTTAAAAAAACCCGAGAAGAAGTTCTGAAAATTGTTGAAGACTGTGTACAATACGCCAAAGATCATGGGTTAATCGTTGAGCTTTCAGCTGAAGACGCTACGAGAACCGATGCCGCCTTCCTAAAAAATGTTTTTGCCACTGGAGTTTCAGTCGGCGCCGACAGAATCTGCGTCTGCGACACCGTTGGGATACTAATGCCCGAGAAGGCATACCAACTCTTCTCAGACATCAAAAATGCTTTTCCAAATGTTCCGATCAGCGTCCATTGCCACAACGATTTCGGGATGGCTGTAGCCAATTCTATAGCAGCCTTAAGAGCAGGAGCTACCCAAGTACATGCAACCATTAACGGTTTAGGTGAAAGGGCTGGAAATGCCTCCCTCGAGGAGATAGTGGCTGCCTTAAAAGTGTTATATGGCTTAGAAACTAATATTAAAACAGAGCTCCTATACAGCACCTCACGTCTAGTTGCTCGGTTGACAGGCATTTTCCCTCAGCCCAACAAGGCGGTAGTGGGTGAAAACGCTTTCTCCCACGAGTCGGGCATACACTCCCATGGGGTGCTATCGCATCCTTCCACTTACGAGCCCATGCCGCCAGAGCTTGTAGGCGCAAGAAGACGCATGGTCGTAGGAAAACATGCGGGCACGCATGGCATCAAATCAGCACTTGAACAAATGGGTTTACATCCCAACTCCAAACAGCTTGAAGAGATTTTCCTGCGGGTTAAAGACTTAGGCGACAAAGGAAAAACCGTCACCGATGCGGATTTACTAGCGGTTGCGGAATCAGTTATGGGATTGCAGAGGACTAGGCCAATACAGCTCGAGGAAATAACAGTTGTCACCGGAAACAGAGTCACCCCCACGGCGTCTGTGAGGCTTAAAGTAAACGGAAAAAATGTTATTGGAACAGGAATTGGCGTTGGCCCTGTGGACGCTGCCATAAACGCAGTTAGGAACGCGTTTTCAGCTGTTGAACCCATTCACCTAGAACATTATAGCGTCAAAGCGATAACTGGAGGAACAGATGCCATGGTGGAGGTTTTTGTGCGCTTGCGGAAAGGCGAGAAGACAGCCACAGCCATGGGGGTCAGAGAAGACATAGTTATGGCAAGTGTTGAAGCTATGCTAAACGGTATGGGAGTTCTGATGGCTGCCAACAACAAATTAGGCAATAATTCAGATTCCAAAGACGCGGCTAATGACAAACCGAAAGCTTTTTAAAGGAGGATGGCTAAGGCTTGAAGAGCTATTCCACGAGGTATAGAGATGAGGGATCGCTTCCTCCAAGTATAGATCGTTTCTGTTATGTTTTATTAGACACGGGAACTTTGGTTTCTTGTCAAAGTTTTGCCGACCCATTCAAGGAGTTGTACCTAATTTGCGAAAAGGAGCAGATGGTTTAAATGGCTAAAATGTCTGGTGCCAAAGCCCTCGTAGAGTCTTTAAAGCGGCAAAATGTGGAGGTGATTTTCGGCATAATAGGCGGAGCAATAATGCCTGTCTACGACGCTCTGTACGACTCTGATATAAGGCACATCTTA
>JAWCNE010000003.1:0-62686 GCA_038849025.1 Bathyarchaeia archaeon | reverse complement strand
GCGCGTCTGGAGGGATTTCTGGCAGAGTCACCGACGCGGTTTCCGGAGAACCCTTACAAAACATAATAGTCTACGCTTATCTAAGCAGCGGCAGCGGAGAATACGGTTGGTACGCGTTTACAGACGCCAACGGCAATTACAGCATAATTACAAATCTCGGCACTGGAACATACAATGTTTCTATTCTATTTGCAGAAGGCTATATTCCAGAGTCCATAAGCGGAATCGATGTTACCGCAGGGTTTGAAGTAAAGGGAGTCGACTTTACTCTTGACCGTTCTGGAATCATTTCGGGAAGAGTAACTACAACGACCGGAGATCCTTTAGGAAACGCCACGGTTTATGCCTCTTCAGAAGATGGAAACTATTTCGGTTATGCCTCTACTAACGCAACAGGGCATTATAGAATCTCCAGTGGACTAGGAACCGGAAACTACACTGTAATAGCATATTGGGATACGAGTTTTGGAATGTTTCCGGGCACAGTGGAGGTAACTGCAGGCGCTGAAACCAGCAATGTAAACATTGAAATACCTGTATCTCCGCCTCCACCTTCGGGAATAATTACTGGCAGGGTAACAGATACAAGGGGTAATCCCATAGAAGGCGCCCTAGTCACCGCCGAAGGCCCAGCGGGTTACGGAACAGGCACCACGGACGAAAATGGCAACTACGTTATCTCAAGCGGATTGGGAACAGGCACCTACACGGTAACCGCCTCTGCTCCCGGCTACATCGATGAACAAATCACTGGCGTAAGCGTAACGGTTGGCAAAGTCACCTCGGGCATAGATTTCCAATTAGAACCAATTCCACCGGAACAATCAGGTAGAATTTCAGGAACAGTTCAGGGAGACGAAAACATCATACCAGAATTTCAAAACCCACCTGCCATGTTATTAGCAGCGCTAGTGGTCGTCACAGTCCTCGCAAAAATACTGGAAATAAAGGCTAAACGTTATCAGCAACTGCGTAACAAAGCTCCAATAACAGATTAAACATAAAACAGCTACAGTGTAATCCCTCCCTTTTTCTATATCCTCGAGGCATTTTCTGTTCAAGAAGCAATCTTACGGAAGAAACCGTTTAACTATCAATATGAATCATGTTATAAGGAACGCAGCTGATTTCCAAACACTATTACAGTTTCGGCATACAATTTTTATCTAACGAAACATTCCTCAACTAAGTAAGACCTCATATGTATAACAAAGGTCAAAAGAAGCAATATTCTAAAATACTTAGAGAAAGAGATGCAGGAAGATACGCGGCGATTTACCTTTTAGTTCTAACCATTTATTTCGCCTCTTTTCCACCTCTCTTTGCCTCTTCCAATTTTAAGCCAAGCTTAAGAGTTGCCTTATTTTTTGACGACGGCTGGAAAAACCAGTACGATGAAGCTTTCCCCATCTTAAAAGAGTTCGGATTCAAGGCCACGTTTGCAGTCGTAACAGACTACATCGGACTTGACAGAGGAACCTTACAAGCTAGAATGAACCGTACAGAATTAAAAGAACTGCAAAACAGCGGAATGGAAATAGCTTCCCACACAAAAACCCACCCCTACATGCTAAACCTAACCCACGAAAGACTCATCGACGAAATCGCAAACTCGAAAAAAGCCTTAACACAACTCGGATTTAACGTTAAAACTTTTGTCTATCCCTATGGAGAATGGAACCAAACAATAATAGATTACGTAAAGGAAGCAGGCTACACGTGTGCAAGAACCATAAAAACAGAGCCTTACACCCTGGAAAACCAAGATGCAAACGCACAATATCGCATGGGATCATGGCCCATCACAAACCAAACCCTTGAAGAATTCCAAAAAATCCTCAGCAACGCAAAAGAAAACGCCATAATCGTGCTAACCTACCATAACATAGCAAACGATGGCCCGCAGGAAACAAGCACCCCAACCAAAAACTTCCGCGAACAAATGAAATACTTAAAGGAAAACAACTTTCAAGTCGTACTCCTCACAGAACTCTTCACAAACAACGAAAAACCGTCGTGGGACCTCCACCAGCTAACACTAATAGCAATTGGAGTGATTTCCGCAGCCTGTGGCATTTTCATATTTCGAAAGGGGAAGCTAAAGGACGCGGCTCATTTTAAGTATGTTTCCCCTCGATGCGTAACGCCTCCATGCAATGCCCAATTTGGAATGCGAGCTTTTGGAAAAACCCTTATTTTCGCTCTCTGTTCGCCAGCTTCCTCCACAACCCCATATAGAAATGAAACATGCCACAAGCCATAATCCATACCGCCAAGCTTTACATTAACAATTCAATTAGGAAAGTTTAAATAAAATATGGTTTACTTCTAGTTTGCTAATAATTAATGGATGGCGCTAAATGTCAAGAGAATTCCGTCACATACTCAGGATAACAGACACGGATATAGATGGTACCCTAAAAGCCCCATACGCTCTTAGGAAAATTAAGGGAATAAGCCTGAACCTAGCAAACGCCATACTTAAAAAAGCCGGAGTAGACCCCCATATAAGAGCTGGTTTCCTAACAGAAGCTGAAGTTGAAAAAATAGAAGAAATAATAAAAGAACCCACAAAGCATGGACTGCCAGAATGGCTTCTAAACAGAAGAAAGGATTTAGAAACTGGAGAGGACATGCACCTAACAGGTGCAGACCTCATACTGAAGACAAAAATGGACATTGAAAAAATGAAGGAACTAAAATCTTGGCGCGGGTATAGACACGCCTATGGACTAAAGGTGCGGGGGCAAAGGACAAGAACTACTGGAAGGGCAGGAAAGGCTGTTGGAGTCAAGAAGAAAGCTGTTGCGAAGCCTGGAGGCGGAGGCGGATAGCTATGGGCGACCCGAAAAGACAGAAAAAGAAGTATGAAACTCCCCGTTTTCCTTGGCGCACAGACATTTTACAAGAGGAACTCAAACTTTTAGGCCAGTACGGTCTAAGAAACAAGCGGGAGCTATGGCGCCACAAAACAATGCTTTCCAAATTTAGAGGTATCGCCCGCGCTCTTATAGGCAAGTCGCCAGAAGAAAGAAGACAAAGGGAAGAGGAGCTCCTAACCCGCTTAAAAAAGCTTGGGATGATACATGAAACAGCAGTTTTAGATGACGTTCTAGACTTAACAATTGAAGATATTCTTGAAAGAAGACTTCAAACCATAGTCTTCCGTAAAGGATTAGCTAAGTCAATTCATCAAGCTAGACAGCTGATAACTCATGGTCACATAGTTATAGGAAAGCAACGGGTAACGGTTCCAAGCTACATGGTTACCAGAAGCGAAGAAGATCAAATAACCTATGCTCCAGAAAGCCCTCTCATAAATCCAAGTCATCCCTTACGCCAGATCATAACAGTCACAGCCGCAAGTGAAAAGAAGACAGAAAAACGAGAGGAGAGATTCAATGAGTAGCGGAAGCAGCACAACAGCCAAAAAAACTGAAAAGTGGGGAGTAGCCCACATTTACAGCTCCTACAACAACACTTTAGTTCACATAACAGACCTTTCAGGCGCTGAAACCATAGCAAGAACATCAGGTGGAATGTTCGTGAAAGCCGACAGAATGGAATCCTCGCCTTACGCGGCTATGCGTGCAGCCTCAGCAGCAGCTGAAATCGCCAAAGACAAGGGAATAACCGCCATACATATTAAAGTAAGAGCACCAGGAGGCCCTGGATCCAGAACCCCTGGACCTGGAGCACAAGCAGCTATAAGAGCCTTAGCAAGGGCTGGTTTCCGCATAGGGCGCATAGAAGAGGTTACGCCCATTCCGCATGACGGAACGCGAAGACCTGGCGGCAGAAGGGGAAGAAGAGTCTAACAATCTTGCTTTGCTGAAATGGTTAGGATAACGTGTTAATATTTGGCTATACTTCTAGGTTTATGTTTAGAACTAATCACGATATCCCGATGGCATAAGAGCTTAACTTTAAAAGTGGTTTCATGGTAAAGTGCAAATAAAATGGATAAATCTGCAGGCGAATCACCAAATTTATATAAAGCACCAATATTTTATTCAAAGGCGCTACAGTTGATCTGAGCTATTATGGAGTGTTTCAGTAGGTGAAAATAGAAGTACTGGAAAAAGACGATAGGAGTATGCGTTTGCTTATAAGGGAAGTGGACACTCCCTTCGTTAATGCGTTAAGGAGAAATGTCATCGCAGAGGTCCCATGCATGGCTGTGGACGAAATTGTGTTCATTGAAAACTCTTCAGTTTTCCATGATGAAGTTATAGCCCACAGACTTGGGCTCATACCCCTAAAAACAGACTTAGACAGCTATAATCTACCGGAAGAATGCCCATGCAAAAGCGAGTTTGGATGTAACCTCTGCAGGGTCACGCTTACCCTGG
The DNA here is from genome assembly GCA_038849025.1 of Bathyarchaeia archaeon. Classification (GTDB taxonomy): domain Archaea; phylum Thermoproteota; class Bathyarchaeia; order Bathyarchaeales; family Bathycorpusculaceae; genus WUQU01. The sequence continues at coordinate 58,334 of JAWCNE010000003.1, read as the reverse complement.
ATCAAGAAGCCAAGGAAGGAACGAGAATAATTTATTCCGGCGAGCTTATTTCAGAGAACCCAAGCATAGTTCCAGTCAGCGACAAAATCCCTATAATAAAGCTTGCAAAGGGACAAAAGTTAAAACTTGAAGCCTATGCAAGGCTTGGAAGGGGGAAAAAGCATGCAAAGTGGCAGCCAGTATCCATGTGCACGTACAAGTATTTACCACAAATTAAAATAGACGCTGAAAGCTGTGATGCTTGCGGGAAATGTGTGGAAATCTGCCCTAGAAAAGTTTTAGCAAAGTCTGAAGGCAAAATAGAGGTTCGCGACTTGTTAGCGTGCACCCTTTGCCAAGACTGTGTAGATGTTTGTCCCAAAGAACCTCCAGCAATAAATGTGGGTTGGGATAAAAACACTTTTATATTCAGTTTGGAATCCACTGGAGCGCTTCCTCCGGAAAGGATTTTGAGTGAAGCCATTAAAATTTTGGACCGACAACTGGAAGAGTTTGCAAACTTAATTGGGGTGCAAAAACTTGAAGGGGGTTAAAACAGCAAACCCTCAGCTTACGGAGCTTATTCGCTATTTAAGGAAACAAAGCAGAGAAAGCAAAGCGGAAATATGGAAGAGCCTAGCTGAACACCTGTCGAGGTCTCGGAGAAAACGCGTAACTGTAAACATAAGCCGCTTAAACAGGTTTACGCAGAAAAACGAAACAGTGGCTGTCCCTGGAAAAGTTTTGGGCGCCGGAGAAATAAGTCATCCAATAACGGTTGCAGCCTTCGCCTTTTCAGAAAAGGCTAAAGAAAAAATCGAAAAGGCAAAGGGTAAGTGTTTATCCTTATCGGACCTTGTAAAGAAAAATCCTAAGGGCTCAAACGTTAAAATCATAGGGTGAAAGAATGCTGGGAAAAAGTTACGAAGGAACCATTATAAACGCTGAAGGACTAATTCTTGGCAGAATGGCAAGTATAATAGCCAAACGCCTTCTAAAAGGCGAAAAAATAATAGTTGTAAACGCTGAAAAAACAGTTATTTCCGGGAAAAAGAAAAGCAAGATTACTGAAGCAAAAGAATTCCTTGAAGTGGGATACCCGGAAAAAGGCCCCTTTCACTATAAAAGGCCTGACAGAATCCTTAGAAGAACCGTTAGGGGCATGCTTCCCTACAAACAACCAAAGGGCAAGCAAGCCTACAAAAGGCTGATGGTTTTTATTGGAATACCAGAGGAGCTTAAAAGCCGGGAGATGGAAACATTAGAAGAGGCACAAGCTAAAAAACTAACATGCCCCTACTTCACCTTGGGAGAATTGGCCAAGGAAATAGGATGGAGTGAAGGAGGCTAATTATGCCTGCGAAAAAAGTTTTGGTGGTTAGCGGAAAGAGAAAAACTGCTGTGGCGCGAGCTGTTGTCAAACCTGGGATAGGCCGAGTACGGGTTAACATGACGCCATTAGAGATTTATGAACCTGAAGTTGCCCGCGAAAAGATAATGGAACCGCTTATACAAGCTGGAGACGATGTTTGGAAACAGTTGGACATAGACATAAAAGTTTCAGGCGGAGGCTACATGGGACAAGCGGAAGCCGCTAGAATGGCAATAGCCAACGCCTTGCTAAAATGGACGAAAAGCACCCAGTTACGCAAAGCCTTCCTTGAATATGATAGAACAATGATTGTAGGCGACCCGAGAAGAAAGGAGCCTAAAAAGTTTGGAGGCCCTGGAGCAAGAGCAAGGGACCAGAAAAGCTACAGATAATGAGGTTGAAGTAAAGTGATTATACCAGTAAGATGTTTTACTTGTGGCAAGTTGATTGGCGACAAGTGGGAAGAGTTTGCAAGAAGAGTTAAAACAGGAGAAAACGCAAGCGACGTCCTGGACAGTTTAGGAATTAAAAGATATTGCTGCAGGCGCATGCTTTTATCACATGTCGAAATTATCGATGAAGTCTTACGCTTTTACGAGGAAGCTGAAAAAAGAAGAGAAGCGAGAAGCTACTATTACCAGCAGTAAAAAGGAGAAAGCTAAACATGTCTACAGTTATCGAAGATATAATCGCAAGGAAAGTTTTCAACATTCGTGGAGATGAAACAATAGAAGTTGATGTAATCACCACTTCAGGTTTTGGAAGAGCCTCAGCTCCCGCAGGAGAAAGCCGTGGAAAAGCCGAAGTGATTTATTACCCAGAAGGCGGAGTTGATGAAGCAATTAAAAAAGTTGAGGAGCTTATAGCTCCAGAAATCGTAGGGCTAAATGCTGACTTTCAAGAGGAAATAGACAAAACTCTCCATGAAATAGATAACACAAACAACTTTAGAATTATAGGTGGAAATACAGCCTTCGCCATATCTTTGGCAAATGCAGAAGCAGCGGCAAACTCTTACGGTTTGCCTCTATTCCAGTACTTAGGCGGATACGCTGCCCGTGAACTCCCTTATCCGCTAGGGAACGTGATTAGCGGTGGAAAGCACGCTCATGGAAAATCTCCAGACATCCAAGAATTTTTGGCTCTTCCCCACGGAGCTGGCTCATTTCTAGAAGCCGCAATGGCCAACATTAAAATCCATAAAAAAGTTAAGGAGGCCCTAAAGAAAAAGGATAACCTTTTCAACGGTGGAAGAAGCGATGAAGGAGCATGGACAGCAAACGCCACAAACTTTGAAGCGTTGGAAATTTTAACCAGTGCATGTGAAGAAGTAAGCAACGAAATAGGCTTCAAATGCAGTGTAGGCCTTGACATTGCAGCCTCCTCCTTATGGAATGCGGAAAAGAAAAAGTATGTTTACAAGAGGGAAGAGAAGGAGTTAGATTCAGCAGAACAACTAGAGTTTATCAAGCATCTGATTGAGAAATATCATTTAGCTTATGTGGAAGATCCCTTTCACGAGGAAGACTATGAAAGCTTCGCGGAACTCACAAAAAAAGTGAAAAACTGCCTCATATGCGGCGACGACCTTTTTGCCACGAACAATGAAAGATTAAATCATGGAACAAAAATGAACGCCGCAAACGCCATAATAATAAAAGTAAACCAGGTTGGAACTTTGACCGATGCCTTAGAAACCATTGAAACAGCTAAAAGAGCTGGATATGTTCCAGTGATGTCCCACCGTTCCGGAGATACTTGCGATTGGCACATAGCCCACTTGGCGGTAGCCTTCAAATGTCCAATCATAAAAACAGGCGTGGTGGAAGGAGCACGCATAGCTAAAATAAACGAATTAGTTAGAGTTGAGGAATTTTTGGGAGATAGAGCTAAAATGGCTGAACTGCAAATTCTTTAAGGAGAGGAAAGTTTTGTTTGAAAATAAAGATGCTAAAAAGGAAAAGTTTGAAGAAGAGACAAGCGCAAGCACCGAAGAAGAACTTTTACTTCCACGGGACACCTTATTGTCAGCGGGGATACATATTGGAACAAGGATGAAGACGAAAGATATGGAACAGTTCATATACCGAGTTAGACCCGATGGACTCTTTGTTTTGGATGTTAAAAAGACTGATGAACGCATAAGAGTGGCAGCTAAGTTCTTGGCAAGGTTTGAGCCTTCAAGAATAGCTGCGGTTGCTGCAAGACTTTATGCCCATGAGCCAGTTAGAAGATTTTGCGAAGTGACGGGTGCAACCCCCATAATCGGACGCTTCATTCCAGGGTTGTTGTCAAATCCCCTTTACCCAAACCGGATTGAACCAAATGTTTTGATAGTTTCCGATCCGAGGGCGGATTCCCAAGCTGTGAAGGAGGCAGCCTCTGCTGGAATTCCAGTAATAGCATTATGCAGCACAGATAACGACTTCTCAGGGGTAGACCTAGTTATCCCAACAAACAATAAGGGTAGACGCGCTTTAGCGGTGATTTACTGGCTTTTAGCAAGACAAATTCTTAGGGAAAGGGGCGAGTTGCCGCTGGACAAGGATTTGCCCCTAACAATTGAGGACTTCGAGGCAAAAATCGCTAAAGAAGAGGAGGAAAGTTAGCGAAGATGGCTAAGATTCGGCTTCCAAGCCAGGCTGGAGCCTTCTACGCTGGAACAGCCGAATCTCTTAAGAGGCAGATCGGAGAATGTTTTCTCCATGCTCTTGGACCTGGTAAAATTCCAAAAGTGGTTAAATATGGTCCAAGGCGAATTGTGGGGCTGATTTGTCCCCATGCAGGGTACATGTATTCTGGGCCTGTCGCAGCCCACGCATATCACAGTTTGGCTTTAGATGGAAAGCCTGATGTTGTAGTTCTTTTCGGCCCAAACCATACGGGTTATGGTAGTGCTTTGGCTGTTGTAAACGAGGGATTTTGGCGCACGCCACTTGGCGATGTAGAAATTGATGGAGAAACAGCTAATGAAATTGTTAAGGAGTCACGCATTATTGATGTGGATGATTCAGCTCACCGCTATGAGCATTCCATTGAGGTTCAGCTTCCTTTTTTGCAGTATTTTTTTGGTTCAGAATTTAAAATTGTTCCAGTGTGCTTTCTAATGCAAGATTTGCATTCTGCCCGAGAAGTTGGACGTGCCGTGGCTAAGGTTTTAGATGGAAAAAACGCCTTGGTAATAGCTTCTTCAGACATGACTCATTACGAACCGCAAAGAAGCGCGGAAAAGAAGGATAAGTTGGCGCTTCAAGCTGTCGAAGCCATGGATGAGGAGAAATTCTACTCGATTATCGAAGATCATCGAATTACCGCTTGTGGTTACGGTCCTATAATTGCTTTAACTGTGGCTGCTAAGATTTTAGGCGCAAAAGAGGCAAGATTATTATGTTACAAAACAAGTGGAGATGTTAGTGGCGACTACTCAAGTGTGGTTGGGTACGCCGCCGTGCAATTCACAAAATAGTGGTTTAGATGGGAGTAGTTGCCTCAGCTCCCGCGAAAATTATACTTTTCGGAGAGCACTTTGTAGTTTACGGTGAACCTGCAATAGTTTTAGCCATAGACAAAAGGGCCTATGCGAAGGCGGAATTTCGCGATGACAAAAAGCTTTTTATTTGTTCATCAAACCTTAACCTTGCAGGATTTTTCGAAAATGGAAATTTTAAGGCTGAGAAGGGAGAACCTAAAGAAGCGAGAATGAAGCTTGAGCCTTTAAAGTGCGCTGTGGAAAAAGTTTTGGAATTCTCCGGGGAAAAAGTTGGCATAAACGTGGAAGTTAGTTCAACAGTTCCTGTTGCCGCCGGGTTAGGCTCGTCTGCTGCTGTGGCCTCTGCTGTGGCTACGGCAGTCGGCGCCCTTCTAAACGTTAAAATGGCAAAGGAAGATGTTTTCCGCATCGCCTTTGAAGCTGAAAAGATCATGCACGGCACCCCTTCCGGAATCGACCCTGCAATATCAACTTTCGGCGGAGCATTGCTTTTCCAAATGGACACAGGCTTTAAGCCCATTGAAGTTAAAGCAGACATTCCTCTTGTTATAGGTAATACTGGCATTGAAAGGTTAACCCGAGTTCAAGTTTCAAAAGTGCGAAGTGCCAGAGATAAATACCCACAAATTTTTGAGGCATTTATGCGAACAGCTCGTGAAATAGTCTTAAGAGCCATAGAGGCCCTAACAGAAGGTGACTTGGAAACCATTGGCGAATTAATGAATTTTAATCATGCTCTGCTTTATGGTGTGGGAGTTTCAGATGAATCCTTAGAATGGCTTATAAACTCTGCACGGAAAGCTGGGGCGTTTGGGGCAAAGTTAACGGGTGCAGGGGGCGGCGGATGCATGATAGCCCTCACAAGTAAGGATAAGCTTGAAAAGGTTTTGGAAGCTATTCAAAGGGCTGGAGGAAACGCTTTCATAGCAAGAAAAACAGATGAGGGAGTTAGAATTGAGCCAAGCTAGACCCATAATTTTGAAAATAGGCGGCTCGGTTATTACAGATAAAAGCACAGAACTTGGAGTACACATGGATGTTATAAGCCGCATAGCCGACGAGCTACAAGAGGCAAACGTCCGAAATTTAATAATCGTCCATGGAGGGGGAAGTTTCGGCCACCCAGTAGCCCAAAAACATGCAATAAAAGAAGGGTTCAAAGAGGAACACCAAATAATAGGCTTCGCCGAAACCCACCATGTTATGACTGTGCTTAATGGAATATTTATGGACGCTTTAATATGGCGGGGCATACCCGCAGTAAGCGTTACACCTTCATCCTGCGTGATGACGCGTAATGGAAGAATTCAATGCTTTGAGGATTCACCTCTAAAACAGCTTTTAAAGATGGGTTTTATTCCGGTTCTCTACGGAGACGCCGTATTCGACACTGAACTAGGCTTCACAATCCTTTCGGGAGACCAGCTTGTCTCATTTCTTGCTATGCGGTTCAACGCAAAAAACATATTGATAGGCGTGGACGTGGATGGGCTGTATGACGCTGACCCAAAAGACAACCCAAAAGCAAAAATGTTCGACCACCTAACATTAGAAGAGCTGAAAAGGGTTAAAGGGTTTTTTGGCAGCTCAAGCGCATGCGATGTAACCGGCGGCATGTCTAACAAAATAGCTGAACTCGTACCCGCAGTAGAACAAGGAATACCAGCACTCATTTTCAATGCATCGAAGCCAAAATATATTTACAAAGTCCTTAAAGGAGATAAAGTGAAGGGCACATTAATAGAGAAGGAATAGGCGAATTGGCTGAAAAAACAAGAAAACGGAAGGCAGACCACATCCGAATAGCCACAAGTTATAACGTGCAAGCAAAAAAAGCCACAACAGGCTTTGAAGACGTTTATTTTGTCCATAAAGCTTTGCCAGAAATTGACAAAGATAAGATAGACTTGTCCACAACAGTTTTTAACCACAAGTTTTCTGCGCCCATAATGGTTAGCGCCATAACCGGGGGAACAAAAGAAGCTAAAAAAATCAATGCTACCATAGCCAAGGTGGTTGAAGAATTAGGGCTGGGGATGGGTGTTGGAAGCCAGAGAGCAGCCTTAGAAGACAGAAGACTTGAGAAAACTTTCTCTATAGTTAGGAAGAAGGCGCCCACAGCCTTTTTAACAGCTAACATCGGTGGTGTGCAACTCGTTCGGGGCTACGCCATAAAAGAGGCAAAAAAAGCAGTGGAGATGATTGACGCAGATGCTTTGGTAATACATCTGAATCCCCTTCAGGAAGCCATCCAGCCTGAAGGCGAAACAAGCTTTAAAGGAGTTCTGGAAAAAATAGGAGAAGTTGCCAAAGAGCTCGACAAACCAGTCATCGTAAAGGAGACTGGAGCGGGTATAGCTTCTGAAGAGGCGAAAAAGCTTGAGGCCGTAGGCGTAAAAGGCCTAGATGTGAGTGGTGCTGGCGGCACAAGCTTCGCTGCGGTGGAGTATTTCCGCGCTAAGAGTAGAAGAAACCCTTTTCAACGCAGATTAGGCGAAGCCTTTTGGGACTGGGGGATACCCACGGCCGTAAGCATTGTTGAAGTCGCAAGAACAGTGAAAATTCCAGTAATAGCTTCTGGCGGAATACGCAGCGGTTTGGACGCAGCTAAAGCTCTGGCTTTGGGAGCCAGCCTAGCGGGGCTCGCACAGCCAGTTTTACAGGCGGTAGTTAAAGGCGTAAAAGAAACAGAAAACGTGTTAAACCTCTTAATTGAGGAATTAAAAACAGCAATGTTTCTGGTAGGAGCGGAAAATCCGCGTAACCTACACAAAGTCCCTGTTGTAATAACGGGTAAAACAGCAGAATGGCTCAAGGCAAGAGCGTTTAACATAGAAAATTATGCAAGGAGAGGAGAGATCTGAATTTAGATATTGAAAGTTTTCTTGAGGAGAAAGCGCCGCTTATAAATAGGGCTATTGAAAAGTATATCCCTAGAATCTTTTCTAAAGAGGCTGTTGTTTTCAAGGTTAACCCGCCGAAGTATGCATACAACATAGAAGCCTTAAACAAGGCGGTAGCCGAACCCATATGGGAGTTTCTAGACAGAGGCGGTAAGAGATGGCGTCCAACCCTCTTCCTATTAATATGCGAAGCCCTTGGGAAAAAACCTGAAGACTTCATAGATTACGCCATAATTCCAGAAGTCGTTCACAACGGAACCTTGATGATAGACGATATAGAAGACGCTTCAGAATTCCGAAGGGGGAAGCCATGCACCTACAAAATTTATGGTTTAGATGTGGCCGTAAACGCTGGAAACACCATGTACTATCTTCCCCTTTTGCCGCTTATGGAAAATCGGGAAAAAATAGGTGCTGAAAAACTTGCAAAGGCGTACGAAATTTATGTGCAGGAAATGATAAGCCTAAGCCTAGGCCAAGCCATGGACATAGCATGGCACAGAGGCGTGGCAAACGCTGATGAAATAGATGAGAAAGCCTATTTGCAAATGTGCGCTTACAAGACTGGAACACTGGCGAGGATGGCTGCAAAAATTGCCGCTGTGCTTGCAGATGCAAGCGACGAGCTTGTGGAAAAACTTGGACGTTTCGCAGAAAGTATAGGAATAGCCTTCCAAATACAAGACGATATCCTTGATTTGACAAGCGAAGAGTTTGCAGAAAAGAAGGGAGGCCGCGGGCAAGACATAACAGAGGGAAAAAGAACTTTGATGGTTATCCACGCCTTGAAGGCTTCAAATGTCAAGGATAGGAAAAGGCTTATTGAAATTCTTAAAATGCACACTTCAGACCAAAAGCTAAGAGATGAAGCCATAGCGATAATGCAAAAGTACGGCTCAATTGAATATGCCAAAAACTTTGCTAGAAAAATAGTTAAGGAAAGCTGGAAAGATGTGGAAGAGCTTCTTCCAGAATCAGAAGCAAAGGAAAAGTTAAACGCCTTCGCCCAATTCCTTATTGAAAGAAAAATCTGAAGCGTGCGCTAAACCTTGACGGACCCAAAGGAAAATGCGGATATACAGGAGTTAATTCGAAAACTTGCATTACTAAACGCAGTAAAGCATGATGGGAAAGCCCAAACAGGGCCGGTTATAGGGAAAGTTTTAGCTGAAAAACCCGAACTTCGAGCAAAGGTAAAGGATGTATCTGCTCTTGTAAACGAGATTGTTAAAGAGGTTAATGCTCTTCCTCTAAGCGAGCAAAAACGCATAGTTGAGGAAAAATGGCCTGAAGCTCTGATGAAAGAGAAAGTTGAAGAGGAAAAGAAGCTTCCACCTCTGCCTAACGCGGATAAATACTCTATGATTGTTACCCGTTTCTCGCCGAATCCAGACTGCGTTTTACATTTAGGCTCGGCTAGAGCCATAATACTAAGCCACGAATACGCCCGCATTTACAAGGGAAAGTTTATTTTACGCTTTGAGGACACGGATCCAAAACTAAAGAGACCAGTTTTAGAGTTTTACAACCGTATAAGGGAAGACTTGGCTTGGCTGGAATGCAAGCCCGATGAGGAGCATACCCAAAGTGACAGAATCCCGGTATATTACGAGTATGCGGAAAAACTGATTGCTGATGGTAATGCCTACGTTTGCACTTGTCAACCGCAGACTTTCAGGGGAAAAGTGTTGGCTCAGAAGCCGTGTCCATGCCGTGACTTGCTACCAGAAGAGCATCTTGAAAGATGGTGCAGAATGCTTGAAGGTGAATACAAAGAAGGTGAAGCTGTGGTCCGCGTGAAAACAGATTTGACCCATCCAAATCCAGCGGTTAGAGATTGGCCGGCCCTCCGCGTCATAGAAATTGAAAAATGTCCCCATCCAAGGGTTGGCGACAAGTACCGGGTTTGGCCCCTCTACAATTTCGCCTGTGGCTTAGACGACCACTTGATGGGTGTAACCCACATAATTCGTGGAAAAGAGCATTTAACAAATATGGTTCGCCAAGAATACATGTATCGCCATTTGGGCTGGAAATATCCAGAAGCCATACACTATGGCAGGCTTAAAATTAAAGGAGCCTATTTAAGCAAGTCGAAAATCGTTCAAGGCATGAGGGAAGGCCTCTACAAGGATTGGGATGACCCGAGGCTGGCAACCTTTGCAGCTTTGAGAAAACGAGGGATAACACCTGAGGCCATCAAAAAACTCATAATTGATGTGGGACCAAAAACTTCGGATGTGGTTTTAAGCTGGGAAAACCTTTACGCGTATAACCGTAAAATTCTAGATTCGAAAGTGAACAGATATTTTTTTGTGCAAACCCCAGTTCAGCTTTTGGTTAGAAATATTCCAAAAACGTTTAATGCCAGGCTTCGTTTGCACCCGGAATATCCCGAGAGGGGTTTTAGGGAATATTTAGTGAAGCCTGTTGGGGCAGATAACATGGCGCTTTTTTGGGTTTCAAAAAGGGATGCAGAGGCTTTAACTGTTGGAAGGATAATTCGCCTCATGGAACTGTTTAACATAAGAATCGAGAAAGTTGAAGCGTATTCGGTTGAAGCATCTTTTGTAAGTGAATATTATGAAGAAGCTAGATATGCTGGTGCGCCGCTAATTCACTGGGTTCCAGTGGGGTCAGACATGCCGTGCCAAATAGTTATGCCCGACGCTACAATGGTTGAAGGGATTGCTGAAAGCGCTTGCAAAATGTTAAAACTAGGCGACGTCATACAGTTTGAAAGGTTCGGTTTCGTGAGAATAGACGAGGTCGGCGCCAAGCTTACAGCCTACTACGCTCACAAATAAACGAGGTGCATTAAAATGCGTAAACAAGAAAAAGTTATTTTGTGGCCAGCCTATTTTGACTCTACAAAAGCGAGAGATGAGGGAAGGAAAATCCCAAAGAACTTAGCTGTGCCTTCGCCGAAAATTTCAGAATTAAAGGAAGCCATTGAAAAGCTTGGCCTTGAACATGAGCTTGTGTTGGAAGCCAGTTATCCAAAGACGCCTTGGCTGAAAACAGGCATGATTCTAGTAACCAAAAAGGAAACTAAAAACCAGATGATGAAGAAAATTGCCAAGCAGTTGCTGAAAATTCGCGGTGCAACGGTTTCGAAATAGGCATTGAAACGGTGGAGTCTGCGATTTTGGTACAACCGCAGATTAAGACAAAACTTATATTTTAGGTTGTTCTGGTTTTAAATGGGCGAAGATTGTGTCTGCGCTGAAGATGCGGTTTGCATTTTCAGCTTTCTTTTTAGTTTTGTTGCTTTTGCTGGCGTGTTTGTCTAGAGCGGTTTTTGCGCAGGAGGAAAGTGTTGGGACGGATGATGATAGGGCTAAAGCCATCGAGAGGGCTTTAGGTACTTTAAGGAATGTTGTTGGCCTCGACGTGGACGCCTATAACTGGAGCATCCGGGCCTACGGGAAAGACTTATTCATGCTCGTTTTGCCGCATGAATTTATAGGTTTTGATTTTTGGACTGATGAAAGCCAGTTGACAGCGTATGTAGAATTTGTAGATGGAATGCTGCAGTCAATTGACATGTTTGTACAGAAAGGCGTACCGCTAATGATTCAGATGGTTCACGAGGCTACAAACGAAGTTGAAATGGCCAAGGGCTTTCTGAGCAGGTATCAAGCCTACTGCAGAGCCACACATGTGGAAGTGTTCAAAACCGTTTTAGACAACATTGAACTCAAAACAAATATCAGCAAAGTTTATGGAAACTTCAAGTTTGAGGCAGAGTATACTAAGCTGGTTGATGTTGAGAGTCGCACCATAGATGGTGCAACTTTTAGGTGGATATATACGTTTAACGGCATTGAGGCCTTTGATAAATGGGTAGGACTTGCTTTTGAAAACGGATACTTTAGTTCTTTCATTGACAATTGGAATTTCTATAAGATTGGCAGTTATGACATGAATGTTGATGAGAAAAAGGCTATAGATATTGCTGTGAACGCAGCCAGAAATTGGTCCACCAAGGTTTATATGGGTAAGGATGCTGAGGGCAAAGAGATATGGATAGAAGTGAAGGGTTTCAAGGTGGTTGGGGCAAAAGTGTTAGGGTTAATGTTTGGAAACAGCCTCTGGGATAATGAGGTTCGAGGAGACGCCCTAACACTCTATCCCGTGTGGACCATAGAAGTATTCTTTGATGATGTATACGCGGGAGGAGTTTATGGCATATACATCAACATATGGGCCGACACTGGAGAAGTTTGGAGAATATTCCCGCTCACAGGACCCCTAGGACCACCCTCAGACATAGTTCCCATAGAAAACGGAGAAAGCGAAGGTCAAGCAGGCGGTGAAGAACAAGAACCCACCACACCAGACGATACATCCAACAGTAGAACATGGCTAAACATTACACAAATAGCCCTAATAGCCATACCAATCACTGCCGGAATAGCCCTCGCAACAGTTAAAGTCTATTCAAAACGAAGAAAGCCCATAGGGGATAACGTGGCATGCCAAAACTAAATTTCTTAAAACTGGTCTTGGCATCGTGCCTTCTAGTCTGGCTTGCTACATTTTCAATTTTGATGCCGGTGACGAATGCGGAGTCCCGTGGCGTAGTGTTTTATAGTTCCAGGTGGGGCATGGCCTAAGAAGAAATGGATGCAGCGAGGGATGTTCATCAATCATATAAAAAACCTCTTTGGATATAGAGGCTACAATTGCTCTGATTAGTATTGGAGCCAAATGCAGAAACAAAATATTTTGGATTATGCTTCTCTCCTGGAAGAATCATGCGACTATGTGGCAATGTTCTATTATGGGCATGCTGGCTGAGGGGATGTCAGCGGAGTTAAGCATTGGGACTTTTTGATGATGACGGCCTAGACTTCCTTGAGGATCCATGTTTTCCAATACTACCATTACGACGGCAACTAGACTACAATAACTCAACAACCTTAACAGTTAACACAGACAAAACAGTCACAGCATACTACTATTCATACTATTATGGTAGTAAAATTTAACTGGCTTTTTCTTTCTCTATTAGGACAGCGTTTATTACTCCGTTTTGTCCTGGGCGGGAAGTTACCTGCGCCAAACCCAAAGAAGTTTCAATTATTGCACCTTTTGTTATGACGCCTCTACGGTCATAGTCAACGTTGGCCGGGTTTTTAACAACCCGCAAAATTTCAGTCTTCTGCGTCTTCTTGGTCTTCAAGTCTGTTACACAAGCATATTTTTCACTCAAAACCTTAACTTTGAAAGTGTTGCCCCTCGCCTTTTCTATTTTCCGTTCTGGTTCGCCTAAAACCGTCTCCACGGGGAACGATCCTTGTTCAAATTTTCTTTTCCCACGGTAGGCTCTTTTTTTGCCTCCAGACGGTTTTTTCTTATGTAAATCACCATGCCAAACAGACATACTCAGCCATCTTCCAGCGATATACCTTTAGGCTTGTTCACTATCACGCTGTTTCGCATATAAACCTATCCGTCTTCCACACTTGTAATTGAGCTTTTATTTTCCTCTTCTGCTGTTTTCTCGCCTTCTAGAATCTTTCTTAGTTCCTTTTTCATTACGGAAATATCGTGGCTCAAACCGAAATAATCTGCAAAATAATCCGTTGTCCTCAAAATTGACGAACGTCCTTTTCTTTCTAAGACGATTAAACCCGTTTCCTTAAGCATTTTAATATGCCCATAAGCATGATGCCCCCGCACCTCAATAACCCTTTTCTGGGAAATGGGTTGCCTAAGCGCTATGTAAGCCAAAGTTTTCAATGGACCTGTGGAAAGAAGGGGTCTCTTAACAAGCTTTTTAACATGGGGGGTGAACTCCGCTTTCAGCTGCAAAACATATCTTTCACCCTTTAACTCCAAAATTTCGAGAGCTGTGTTTCTACTAGCGTAATCTTTTGCAAGTATGGTGACAAGCTTTTTAGCCTTGTTTTTTGACCGAGTCTTCAAAACAGAAGATAACTCCAGAAGATCCAAGGGGCGCCCTGCAACATATAAAGCGGCCTCAACTAGAGCAAGCTCCCTATGTAACTTTTCCTTCTCCAAAAACTGCTTATTTTGTAAAGCTTCTGCCACACTATTGGGCTGGCTTCTCGTTTCTTGCAGCGCCTAATCCTCCAACAGTTATGTAAATTTCCTCAGATTCTTCATCCTGCCACAACTCTACTCTCTCGTCTTGAGCCAAGAACAATAGGAGAATGAATGTGCGCACGGCTTCCAACCGCGTCATCCCCTTTATTAAAGCGGAAAACTCTATTATTCCGGCGCCCTTCACCCTTTCAAGGAGAGACTTGTAGAGCTTATCCATCTGAAGCTCAATTTCCATCAGATAATAATCGATTTGTGGAAGAATCTCTGAAGGTGTTGGAAGAATGGGCTCTGCCACTGCTTTTTCGAGATGGGAAAGTTTTTCACTCTTTAAAACATCGTCCAAAACCTCCAGCAAATGCTGTATAGTCGTTGAAGTAAGTTCATGTCTAAGGGGAAGGAAAAGGGGTGGGGGCAGAAACTCTTGCGTGGCTCTAGGGGGCTGTGGCGGTTCTTCAAGTTTAAGCAACAGTTTTGATTTCATGAGGTATATGAGGGCTGAGGAATCTAGGGCTACGCCTGAAGCCCTAAAATCTATCTGACCACTTTTCTCCATTTCCTCAAGAAACGTGGCAAGAAGATAAGCTATGTTAATGTCCCACGGCGTGAGTTTTTCAAGCTTATGAAACTCGAAGAGAACGTTCCATGGAGGATGCATGTAAAAAGGCTTTTTAATAGCAGTTGCCATTTAGCTTGGCACCTCTAGAAACTTGGCCGAAATAACATTGGAAACTCCGTTGCGTCCATACACTCCGTAAACCTTTTGAGCTTTATTAACCATTTCAGGCTTCAAAGTGATAACAATAAACTGAGCTTTCTCCGACTCCTCTAAAAGAAGGTCGGCGAGTTTGGAAACGTGAAAAGCGTCTAAGTGTGCATCCACCTCGTCCAAAATATAAAAGGAGGCTGGAGTGAACTCCTTTATGGCGAATAAGAAGGAAACAGCAGCGACGGAGCGTTCACCGCCGCTGGCTCCACTTACAACTATTGAAGGTTTGCGGGGAAACTGGACAATCATGTCTATACCCCCTGAGAAAGGTTCTTCCGTGTTTTCCAGAATTAAATTGGCTATTCCTCCCCCTGTGAGCTTTGAGAAATATTTTTGCAGGTTTTGGTTAATTTTTTCGAAGGCTTCCATGAAAACTTTGTACTTTTTGCTCTCAATTTCATCCATAAACTTTAGAATTGCTTGTTTTTCTTTTTCAAGCTCATTCATTCTTAAGGATAGCTCTTTGTAGCGGGAAATTTGCTCAGCATAATGGGATAGGGCAAGTTGGTTCACCGCGCCTACTCTTTCAATTTCAAACTGAAGCATTTTTAAAGAAGTTTCAGCTTCTTCAACCTCTTTAACGGTAACTTGTAAGGGTTTCTCATAGCCAAACTGTCTAAGCTGGTTTTGCCACTGTTCAAGCTGTATAAGGGCTGTTTGAATGTTCAGCTGATAATTGTTCAACAGACGGTCAGTTTCCTCGTATTCGGCGTCGAGTACGCGAAGTTCTTTGTCTATCTCATCTATTTGAGCTGTAAACTTTTTGGATTCCTCTCTAGCCGACAAAACAGTTTGGGAGAGTTCAACGCGGCTTTTCTCCAGTTCCGCCAACTCTTGCTTCAGTTTTTCCCTTTCTTGCAGTGCCGCCTCCACTTCATTCTCAGTTTTTCTTAGCTGCTGCTCAACCTTTGCCAGCTGAATTTTTATGTTTCTATACCCGTTTCTTAAAACATTATCAAATTGCGACTGAAGTGTAGAAATTTCCGTTTGAACGCTGCCAAGCTTCTGTCTTAAAGTGATTATCTCTTCAGCTAGCTTTTCCCTTTTAACCTCCATCTCCTGAATGTTCGCAGGGTCCACTTTCCGCCTTAAGACGGCTAAATCGCTTTGAAGCTTCCGCATTTCCTTTTGAATGGAGCTTCTTTCAGCCCTATAGGTCCAAATCTTTGTTTTTTCAGCTTCAATTTCGTTTTCAATTCGTTTGATGTTTTTTTCTGCTCTTTTGACGTTTAATTTTGTTCTTTTAATGCTTCTTTTGACTCTGGCTATTTCTCTGTCAAGAGTGGTTATGGCTTCTGATAAACGGGCAATTTCTACACGGGTTCTGTCTATTTCCTCCTCGAGAGAGGTTATGTCGTTTCCCCTTCGGGACAAGTGTTGCTGGAGGGCTTTGACAGCTTCATCTAAGCTTTTTATAGCTGTTTCGCTGGGTATGATGGCAGAGAAGTCTATTGGAGCGCGGTAGTAACCGCTTTCTATAGCGCCGCCAGGCTCGTAGAGGTCTCCGTTAATTGTGACTACACGGTAACCTTCGCTTGATAAGGCAAAAGCAGTCTTATCTTCCGGAACAACCAGCGTGTCGCCTAAGACAAAGTAAACCGCGGGCTCATACTGTTTAGCACATTTTATGAAAGAGAAAGCGGCGCCGCTGACGGCTTTGTCCTTTGGGATATTAATTGGCTTCACGTTTGAAATTCCTTGAAGGGGTATCATTTTTATCCGCCCAAGTTTCATTCTCCTCAAAGTTTCCGTGCAAGTAAAGGCTGTGTCAAAATCCTTCACAACCAGGGCGTCTAGCCATCCTCCAGCAGCAACTTCGATGGCTTGCTGGTAAGCCTTATCAACCTTAATCAGGTTGCGTAGTCTGCCGTATACTCCTTGAATAACGCCTAGTTCGCCGAGCTCTTCTATGCTTCTAAGAGCTTTTTCTTCAGCGGCAACAGTTTCCGCAAGTTCCCTTTGGGTGGCAAACTCCACAACTGCCTCCCGCGCCGACTCAGCTATTTTCCCAGCTTCAGATATCTCCCTCTCCACAGCTTCCTTCTGAGCTATTCTTCTATCAAGCATACGCTCCAAATTTCTAAGCTGAGTTTTCTGTTCCCTCTGAACCTTTTCAAGCTCAGCTAACGATTTCTCAAGTTCACCAAGAGTTGCAGCAAACCGCTCTTTGCGTTCATTCAGGTCTCTAAGTCTCCTTTCTCGAATTTTGATGGCTGTCTGCCCCTTCGCATGTTCAGACCTTAAATATGTGAGCCTTTTGTAGTTTTTATCAAGCTGCAGTTCCATTTCTCTTATTTTTTTACTGTTCTCGCCAAGGTTTTCCCATAATTGAGCAGCTTCTTGTACCAAGGCATCGTGTTCCGCTTGTTTTGCGTTAATTTCGGTTAAAATGCGTTCATATTCGTTTCTTAAACGTCTAATTTTCAGACGGTTTTCGCGGATCTCATTTCTAATAGATTGGTATTGTTGGAGATTGTTTTCCTTAATTTTATTCAGTCCTTCAAGGCTTGTTTTCCCAGAGCTTATTTTCGTCGTTAACTCTGTCAGCTTAGATTTCAGCTCGCCGATTTTCATTTGAACTCTTAATACTTGCGAGCCGCCCTCCTCAACTATTTCCGAGCTTAATTTCCGCCATTCACCTTCAATTTCCCTACGTTTCAGTCTATACTTTTCTCTCAACGTTCTTAGCTTTTCAAGTCTGCTTTTGATTTTCTCTGCTTGAAGGGAGTTCTCTCTTATTTTTTCTTGTATCTGCCCAATGTCATGTGAGAGTTTAACAGCTTCAAACTTTTTTATCTCATTTCTTAGGAAAGTGTATCTTAACAGTTCGTTGCGTTCTCTTTCTAGGTCTTCCACACGCCTTTGCACTTCATCTATTCTGCCCATAGCCGTGCGTATTGATATATCAGCTGCCCGCAGTTTTTCTTCAGCTTCGGCTTTTTCCGCATCATACTGAGCTATTCCAACAAGATCCTCGACGATTTTCCTTCTTTCCATTGGGGAAATGTCAGTCAACCGAGTTATCGTTCCCTGTAAAATAATGTTTTGACTTGTAGAGCTTATTCCAGCCATAGAAAGAATTTCCATTATTTGAGCTCTAGAGATTCTTCTGCCATTAAGCCTATAAACGCTCTGGCCGTTTCTATAAACCTCGCGGGAAATGGTGACTGTTGCTGTATCTACGGGTATACGTCCATCACTGTTATCAAACTGTATTATCACTTTAGCCATTCTCGCCCTTTCTAATCCAGCCTTTTCGGAACCGTTAAAAATCAGTTTGGCAGCATTTTCTGCACGAAGCCTTCGGGTGCTTAACTCGCCCAAAGCAAATAAAACCGCGTCGACAATGTTTGTCTTCCCGCTTCCGTTTGGACCGGTTATGGCCGTAAACCCCTTATCTAGGACTACCTTGGCTGTTTGCGGTCCGAAGGATTTGAATCCTTTAAGCTCTATTTTTTTGATATAGGGCATTAAACTGCGCCCTCACCTCTGTGAAACCGTGAAACGCTTATTGGAAGTCAATATTTTATTATTTCTTTATAAAAGTGTTGCACTAGCAAGTTTTAACGATTATGCACTTTTTAACGCTATTTTTCAGCCTTTAATCCATATTTTGTAGCCATTTTCTTGACAAAATCTTTCACACGTTCCTCTTCGCCGTAAACAAGCAAGCATCCATCTTTTTGCACATCAAATGAAAGTTTTAATTCTTCAGCTAGAGCTTTCAACGTTTCAACAGTTAATTCCTCAGAAGGTTTAACGCGAATCCAGCGCTGTTCTCTTGGAACTCCTGGAATAAACCTCGCTTCTTCCTCTTCTTCATTAAAAAGTGTCATGCTTGCTTCATCTAATCGCTTCAACCAACTCTCAACATACCCGGTTCCAAGCTTTTCCCGCCCCTGAGAAATAAGATATGCCTCCACATTACGCAGGTATTCTTCAATCATCTGACTTGTTTCGAGGCGTGAAGGGTCGGTCTTCAAAACATTGATTAAAGTTTTCGCATACCTTAAATCGCTAACAACGTTGGCGGGAACAGCTATCCCCCTCTTGCGAAAATCTTGCACCATATCATCCAAAACCTTCCAAACCGCCAAATAACCCATAAGCTTTCAACCACCAACTTTTAATTGGTATAGGCCATTATAAAGAATTATTATATGCTGCCAAATAAATTTAGCAAAAATATCAGAGAAGGATTCTTAAAACTAATTGGAACCTATTCATATTTTGCTTGAGGCGGAAAAGAAAAGCCATAGAAAGAATATTTAAGAAAAACAACTGTTTAAAATGCGATTTTTACATGATGCGCTCTGTAATAATGGACGAGGATGCTGCTCGCTGGAGAATTCCGAAATATATATAAGTTCTTTTTGATTTAACTTTGGAGGGAACTGAGATTAAAGGAGAACTCTGGCCCTCTCTTGCCGTGTTGTTGGTTCTAGTTTTTATTTCAGTAACGATGTTAGAAGGCGGTGTTGTTAAGGGAGCAAATGCTTGTGAGGTTTATTACCCTGGACATTTAGACAGCGTCAACGAAAAAAGCCGTTCCGACCAAGTATGCAATGCGATTTATAATTATTTCAGGTATTATGGGTTTTACCAGTATTGGCAGTATTGGAAATATTCTTGGGTTACACGGGATCTCATGGGGAGTCAAACTTTGGCACTTGGATACTACTACAGTTTTGTGGCGCTTTTCTTTAAGGGCCATGACGTGCCATGGGGATGCGGTTCCCATTACGCACTTTTGGGGTATAATGGCGAGTATATACAGGATGCATACATCTACACTAAAACTGTTTACGGTAGCCATGATTTTGTGTTTCTTTGGGCCTGCGGCACAGCCCACTCATATCCGTCTTGGTACTGCTCAACTGACCAGGCTTGGACTGGACATTGTTACTGCTGGACGCGTAGAAATACCTTGTCCCTTGACGGCTATACCGAATTGTGGGACTACAACCCAGAAGTTTTCCTTGGATGGCACTGGGGATCCCCTAACTTCGTAGACACATACGGATGCAAAAATGGATATGATTATGGCTCCTTTGCCGCCAGCTTCTTCAAATACCTCCTACAACAAGACAAAACTGTAAAAGAAGCTCTTGATCTCGCGTCAAAAGAAGTCTTTATTGGCAGCCCCACTTTCGGAAACAGCCCTCCTCGACAGGGAATATGGCTTTACAACGATTGGAGTTATCTGAAGATTTACGGGAATGGAGATGTGAAACTTGGTAGATGGGGATAAAAAGCTTCAGAAATTCTTGCCTATCACTGTTCTGGTAATGGTTACAACCGCGTTAATGCTTGCACCTTGTTCCCATTCTATGGATGTGTTAGTTAATGAAAAGGCTTTATCCTTTATCAAAGAAGTCATCCAGTTGGATCTTTCAAAATACAATGTGAAAATTAGAGATTACTTTGAGGAGTATTCAGGACGCACCGTTAAAAAGGACATAACGTACACCTTTGAAGGAACGGGAAGTAGGTTGACTGTGAGCTGTAGGTTTGCCGATGATTTCTTGTTTGATTGTACAATATGGGTTAATGAGGGTTATGTGTTCTACGTTCAGTCTCCGTCCAGCATTTTCGATCGTGCGATGGGCATTCTTGAAAGATACAAAAAGTGGACGGGAGATGACAGCTTGAACGAGATGATAAGCCTGTTAAAGAGAGTGGATGTATCCAAAAACGTGACGTTGCAGGCAGGAAACTGGATGCTAAAAGTTTCAAGCACCCCGAAATCCACATGGCTCTGCTGGCTTTATACAGTTAATGGTGCAATCTACCCAAACTGCATAAGCATCACCATAGAAAAAAATGGAGCAATATCTTTCACTGATGAGCGTAGTCTTTACAAAATAGGTAGTACAGAAGTGAGGGTATCCTGGGAAGAAGCTATTGCTATAGCGTTGAAGCATGTAGCGAATTATTCTTTTGAGATTTTCATGGGAGATCAGCCCTCCATAGTGATTAAGAATTTTACTATAGTGAGGGAGAAGATAGCGACTGAGCTTTTGTCCTGGCCCCGTGAAGATGGCGCGCAGTATCCTTACTGGAAAGTTGACCTTCCCTTTGACCGCTTGTACCCTGGAAACATATACATGATATGCGTGAACATCTGGGCGGACACGGGCGAGGTCTTCCGCTGCGTCCCCCTAGGCTTCGGAGGCTCTCCCCCTCCACAGGACAGCCAACCAGAGCAGACCACGAACCCGCCAGAAACCACCCATATGCTTGAATGGGATTTAACCCCCATAGTCGTGCTTCTCCTCATATTTGCCATCCTAGCAAGCTCTTTAATACTCTACAAAAAATGGAAAAAGCCAATTCCCCATCATTGCAAGCAATGGCATAAGCCACCCAGCCAACCAATAAACAAATACTAGCTATAACAAGCATAGCAGTAACAATCCAAGCATGCTTCGAGTATGTATGCCATCATAATAACGCAATGCTCTGCAGAAAGCGAAAATAGTGCGAAAATAGACCACTAAGGAAAAGTCAAAAAGACTTAGGAAAAGGTTTTTAGTTTGGTTGTTATATGAAGTTCTGCAAAGGAATTTAATTAGTGTGAGGTTGATGTTTGATGTCTGTGTTTGCAGCTCCAGGAGCATATGACCGCGCCATAACCGTTTTCTCACCTGACGGAAGGCTGTTTCAAGTTGAATATGCCATGGAGTTAGTTAACCGGGGAGCAACCATTTTGGGGATAAAATGTCCTGAAGGTGTTGTTTTAGGCGCTGAAGAAACCGTTGAGCCCCTTGAAGAATCCGAGTCTTCATGGAAAATTTTCAAAATTGATGATCACATAGGTACCGCCATAGTGGGTTTAAGTTCAGATGCAAGGGTTTTGATAGACCAGGCGCGGATTTATGCGCAGAGTAACAAGTTAACTTACGACGAACCAATAGACGTTGAGGTTGTAACCAAACGCATATGCGATATACAGCAGCTTTACACGCAGCACGCAGGTGTTAGACCCTTCGGAGTTTCGCTCATCTTCGGCGGAGTTGATAAAACTGGAAACCGCCTCTTCATAACCCATCCAAGCGGAACCTATAAGGGGCATAAGGCTACAGCCGTCGGCGCTGGAAGAGAAACTGTGATGAACATTTTGAAGGAAGAATACCGTGAAAACCTAAGCCTCGAAGACGCCGTAAAACTTGGAGTAAAATGTCTTGTAAAAGCTTTAGAAGCGAGACAGCTTCCGCCCAGAATAAAAATAGCCGTTATTCCTTCAGCAACAAAGAAGATGGAGATGCTCAGTGAAGAGAAAGTTGAAGAGTACATGAAGAGTCTAGGCGCAAGCAAGTGAAATTGCGATGGGAGAAAAACACACAGTCGCACGCATAACAAAAGACAATGAACACTTTGAGGTTCTTGTAAAACCAGAGAAAGCCCTAGACTATCGTTTGGGAAAAATATCCGCCATCTCAGAAGTTTTAATAACTGAGACAATATTTTCAGATGCAAGCAAGGGAACAAAAGTTTCCGAAGAAGCCCTCCGCAAAGCCTTTGGGACGACGGATCAGCTTAAAATGGCAGATATAATCCTAAAAAAGGGAACACTGCAGTTGACAACAGAACAACGGAGAAAAATGATTGAGGATAAGAGAAGGCAAATAATAGCCTTCATATCAAAAAACTGCGTAGACCCTCGGACAAACCTTCCTCATCCACCACTACGCATTGAACAAGCCATGGAGCAAATCCACTACTCAATAGACCCATTTAAGGCAACGGAAGAGCAAGCAAGGGAAATAATCAAACTACTTCGACAACTTCTCCCGTTAAAGATGGAGCAGATTTCGGTCAGCGTCCACATACCAGCACAATATGCAGCCAGAGCCTACGGCACGCTAAAAGCCCTTGGAACAATAAAGCGTGAAGAGTGGCGGGCAGACGGCTCTTGGAGTGGAATATTGGAAATGCCAGCCGGCGTCTACGGACCGTTCCTTGAAAAAATTGGAGAAATTACGAAAGGAAATGCGGAAGCAAAGATAATCTCCTAAATTTGATTATTTTATGGTTTGGATGTGTTTTATCATGCCAACATTTTTTGAGAGAAGACAGCTTGTGACCCCTGGAGATTTGCTGGCTGAAGGCGACTACATAGCCGGCGAAAACACGTATAAAGAAAATGATAAAATTTATGCTGCGAGAACAGGGCTCGTCGAATACGAAGAGAGAAAAGTCAGCGTTGTAGCGTTAAGAGCTTTTTACATTCCAAAAGTAGGGGACACAGTCATAGGCACGGTGGTTGAAGTAGGCTTCAGCGGATGGACAGTTGACATAAACTCGCCATATGTGGCAATTCTAAAGGCGACAGACGTCCTCAGCAGACCGTTTAAACCGCAGAAAAACGACCTTACACAAGTCCTTGACGTGGGGGATCTAGTTGTGGCGAAAATAGTGGCCTACGACAGAACCCATGACCCGCAGCTAACCGTGAACGAACCTGGTTTGGGAAAGATAACTAAGGGACAAATAGTGAAAATAACCCCTACAAAGATTCCCCGCGTTATAGGAAAGAAGGGTTCTATGATCTCCTTGATAAAACAAGAAACGGGCTGCCACATAATTCTTGGACATAATGGAGTTATACTAATAACTGGTAAGAGCCTAGAAGATGAAGAACTGGCCATGATGGCCATCCGAAAGATCGACGAGGAATCCCACACAACCGGATTAACAGACCGTATATCACAACTTATTAAAAAAGAAAAGGAGAAAAAGGGAGGAGGTAAAAATGAGTCAAAAACCTGAAAAGTTAATTGATAAAAAGGGTTTAAGGCTTGATGGAAGAAAGCCAGACGAGTTAAGACCTATAAAAATTGAAGTGGGTGTGCTTTCAAACGCCGACGGATCCGCCTACATCGAACAAGGGAAAAATAAAATTTTGGCAGCTGTTTACGGGCCGAAGGAAGTGCACCCGAAGCATATGGCCATGCCAGACCGCATGATTTTAAGATGCCGATATCACATGGCGCCTTTCTCTGTTCAAGAGCGAAAATCACCAGCTCCTTCACGGAGAGAAATAGAACTGTCAAAAGTTATTAGAGAAGCCGTTGAGCCTGCCATTTTCATGGAATATTACCCGCGGACAGCCATAGATGTCTTTATTGAAGTTTTACAAGCTGATGGAAGCACAAGATGCGCAAGCATAACAGCGGCTTCATTAGCTTTGGCTGATGCAGGTATACCCATGCGGGACTTGGTGGCAGCTTGTTCAGCTGGGAAAGTTAATGATACTATTGTTTTGGATTTGATGGATATGGAGGATAAGGCTGGATCAGCTGATGTTCCGGTGGCTTTTATGCCGAATCTTGGAGTAATAACATTGCTGCAGATGGATGGGATCTTAACCCTTGAGGAATTTGAAAAAACCGTTAACCTAGCAATTGAGGGTTGCAGAAAAATTTACACCTTGCAAAAGGAAGCCTTAAGAGCCAAATACATAAGCGTTAAGGAGGTTGAAGAGTAAATGTCAATGATTGTTCGCGTAAAACAGAAACAAATCGCCCAGCTGATTGCCAAAGGAAAACGCTTAGACGGCAGAGGATTACGAGACTACCGTGAAATAAAAGTTGAGCAGGGATTAATTGAAAAAGCAGAAGGCTCGGCAAGGGTTCTTCTTGGAAAAACAGAAGTTATGGTTGGAGTGAAAATTGAAACCGGGGAACCTTTCCCAGACACACCGAACGAGGGAGTTTTAACAGTAAACGCGGAACTTGTACCGTTGGCATCGCCAACCTTCGAACCTGGCCCCCCAGACGAAAATTCCATTGAACTTGCAAGAGTTGTAGACAGAGGAATAAGGGAATCAAAAGCCATCGACATGGAAAAACTGTGCATAAATCCGGGGAAAAAAGTTTTCGTGATTTTTGTTGACATTTACGTGCTTAACCACGATGGAAACTTGATTGACGCTTCAGCCTTGGCTGCGTTGGCTGCACTGCTAAACACGAAAATGTTCAACTATGAAGTTGAAGATGGTGAAGTTAAAATTAGGCCCGGCTACACTTCGGTTCAATTGCGAAAACATCCCATAGCGGTTACCTTTGCAAAGATAAACGATAACCTCGTTGTAGATCCGTGGCTTGAAGAAGAGCAGATAATGGACGCCAGAATAACCATAACAGTTGACGACGACGGAAATATATGTGCAATCCAGAAAGGAGGAAGCGGATATTTCACACCGAAACAGGTATTTGAGGCTGTGCAAATTGCTAGAGAAAAAGCTGAGGAAATAAGAAAGAAGCTTGGATGGTGAGAAGGTTATGGGAAAGAGAACTAAAAAGGTTGGTCCCACAAGAGGGTTGGGTCCCCGCTACGGAGCCACTGTTAGAAAACGCTACATAAAAATAATCACTGAAATGAAGAGGCATCATAAGTGTCCTCAATGTGGTCTTCCACGGGTTAAAAGAGTAAGCGTTGGCGTTTGGAAATGCGGCAAATGCGGTTTCACGTTTACAGGTGGAGCCTACACGCCGACAACAAAGCTTGGAGTTGTAGCTAAACGCGTTGCCAAAGGGATGCCTATAGAAGAAGTTGAAGCTTCGGAAGAGTAATAGGCTGAAAACTTGATATTGTTAACCACTTCGCGAAGACCTACACAATCTATCAGAACCTTTTGCAGAGACCTATCACATACACTTCCCAACACGTTGCGGATAAACCGTGGAAAACTAAGTCTAGAAGGCGTAGCTGAAAAAGCCTTAGAATTCAACGTTGAAAGGGTTTTGATTGTTGAAAGGTGGAAGGGCGGCCCGGGAAAAATACAGTTTTTTGAGGTAAGCGAGAAGGGTCTAAGGCTCATCCCGCCTTTAATCTACTTAAAGGGAGTAAAACTTCAAAGGGAGTTTCCAGAAGCCAAGCCTAAGGGGAGGAGGATAAAGTCCCTTGCTCTTGCAGCCTCGCAAAGCGTTTCCCTAGAAGTTAAAAAGCTTGAAGATGCATTGTCAAAATTTTTTGGCATCCCCCTTATTCCTTACGGGGAAACTGTGAGGAGCTATGACGCCTTGATGCAGATTACGCTTGGACAGCAAGGTTTTTTAACTGTTACTTTTAGGCTTATTCCCGAAATGTTGGAGGTCGGACCCCGCATAAAGGTATCTCATTTAATATGGGAAGTTGACCATGAAGGCTAAGGCGGTTTTGCGATTAAAGTTTCCGTCAAAAGGGAGTTTGGAAATAGTTTATAGGGCTTTGATGCCGGAAGTGGAGAAGCCTGCTACGACCCGTTCAAAGGCAAGCTTGAAGGTTGATGGTGATTTTTTGGTTTTAAGTGTTGAAGCCAAGGATACTGTGGCGTTGCGGGCAGCCCTAAACGCCTATTTAAGATGGATTTCCGCCTGCACAACACTACTTCAAACTTTAGAGCATTTGACATGTACTACCTAAGATTCTTGCAAAGTCAGCGTAAATGCGCTTTTAACAAGGGAAGTTTAACGCTCTCTTTTTCCTTTTATGTAGTCTTCAACCCATTCTTTCGCTGTTGAGTCTGGAACCTGAACTGGAGGATGCTTAAAGGCGTAAGAAGATATACTTATCAGAGGGCCGGCTATTTTGCGATCTAAGGCCAGTTTTACCGCTCTTATAACGTCGATAACCACTCCGGCGCTGTTAGGGGAATCCTCAACCTCAAGCTTTGCCGAAATAGTCACTGGCAAATTGCCAAACTTTCTGCCCTTAAGTGTTATATAACATATTTTTTTGTCGCCCAAGAAAGGCACATAATCTGAAGGCCCTATTCGTGTGGGCAACTCGTAGGGGACAAGGCTTGTTACGGCTTCCGTTTTGCTTATTCTCTTGGTTTTAAGTCTTTCCTCAACAGTCATATTCAGAAAGTCCGTGTTTCCGCCAAGGTTCAGCTGGTAGGTCTCATCAATTATAACGCCTCTGTCAATGCAGAGCTTAACAAGGTTCCGATGGAGAATGGTTGCGCCAAGCTGGCTTTTCACGTCGTCGCCTGCCACTGGAAGACCCTGCTCCTCGAATTTTTTGCTCCAAATCTTGTCTGAGGCTATAAACTCGGGTATACAGTTTATGAAGGCGCATTCAGCATCCAAAGCTGCTTGGGCATAAAAGCGCGTAGCATGATAGCTTCCCACAGGCAAATAATTGAGAAGAATTTCTGCCCTAGCTTCCCTTAAAACATCTACAACATCCACGGGTTTAACCTCATTTTCATCGTAAACGCTAAAAGGCTCCCGCATATGCTCGGCTGCCCCATCAAGAATAGGCCCCGGCGAAACTTTCACGCCCAAGGGGGGTACATCAGCAAACTTTGCACAGCAGTTAGGCTTGGCAAATATAGCTTCCGCCAGATCTTTACCAATCTTACGTTTATCCACCTCAAAAGCTGCAACAAACTTTATGTCTCTTATATGATACCCGCCTAAATTGACGTGCATAAGTCCGGGAACAGTTTCATCCTCCCGTGCATCCTTATAATACTCTACTCCTTGAACTAGGGCTGAGGCGCAGTTGCCCACGCCAACTATGGCTACACGTATTTCTGTCAAGCGGCGACTCCTCTTTACGCAGTTGGTGAAGGGATTAGACTAGTCTGCTCTATAACCTTTTCTAAGTTTATGGCAAGGTTAAAAGGGAACTTCAACAGACATTCTAGAAGAAAGGTGGAAGCCATGGATGAAGGCGCAGTGGACGTAAAGTTTGAGCCTTTCAAGGAAATTGTTATAATGGAACGCAACTTTTTCTCAACCCCAGACGACATCGCAAGGTTTGCCTCCATAATTGCAGGAGGGAAAGCTGCAGGCTTATACTGGGCAGAAGGTGTCGTCTTCTTATACTTTCCCCTTCCAGCAACAACAGAAACAGCAGCCAAGGCGCTTGTTGAAGAAAAACGAGTATACTGGACCTTTGTTGGATATGCTTTGATGCCAAAATATCAGCCGTTAATTGAAACAAAAGAGAAAATAATGGTCCCGGTAATAGACATGTCTTCAAACCCCATGTTCAAGAAAGTTGCAAACTGGCTGAAAGAAAAAAATAAACCTACCTAGCAAGTTTTGCATAAAACGTGAGTGCATGAAAAAGCAAATTAGTAAAAATGAAGCAGCCCCAATCTGCCTAAAGGGGAAGGTTTTTTCCGGAACAGGAGAGGGCGCTAAATTTATGGAACTTCCATGGGTGAAAAAGCAAATGGAAGAGAAACTCGGGTTCGCTCCGTATCCTGGGACATTAAACATAAAACTGTCAAAAGATGAGGTTAAACTTAAAAAATTATTGAAAAGGGCAAAGCCCATAGAAATTCTGCCGGTTGAAGGTTATTGCCTTGGAAAATGTTTTAAGGCACATTTAAAAAATGGTTTAAAATGCGCCATTCTTTTACCAGAGGTTAAAAGCTATCCAAAAGACATCATAGAGATTATAGCACCGGTAAATCTGCGGGAAAAATTGCAGCTTAAGGACGGTGACATGCTAGAGGTTATGGTTGCGACTTAAAAGTCGGTTTTCCTTTTTCACTAAAACTTTCCAAGTATTCCTGTAGACAACCGTTCTTTTTTAAGTAAAGTCCGTATTTTACAAGGGGGTTCATGGCTCTTGGAGCGTCTTCCGGCGAAGAATAAGCTGGAATTCCCAGCTTGTCAAATCTTGAACGCGCGTATAACGCCGTTTCTGTTTCTCCAATGTCGCAAGCAACGATGGTTTGTCGTAATTGCTGGCAACACGCGCCACCCTGTCTATGTAGTCTTCCCGCAAGGCAGATAACATAATGGGGCCCTAGGAGTATTATACTGTGAATATCCGGGTTTTGAAAAACTGTCTTTGTTGCATATTCAAAAATTTCTGAAGTTACGGAGCTGGTTATATCCGCTGGATTAAGGTGGCTATGTTGCCTTTCATGGAACGGGGAGTGGCGACAACTTCTCCAGTTGTCAAAACTTTTGTTTCAGGCAAAGAAGCATGTCTACACCTGTTTTGAATCGTAAACGCCCAGACAATTGGGCCCAATATTCTTATTCCAGCCTTTTGGCTATAGCTACAATTTTCTCTTCAAGTTCACGCTTTCCAATCTCGCTGAAGCTGGAACTGATAGCAACAGCTTTAACCTTTTTAGCTGCAGCGTTCTCCATCACTTCTGAAACAATATCTGCGGGAACAACAATAACGACTAGCTCAAGTTCTCCTGGAATTGCAGTTAATTTTGAACAGAATTTTTCAGTATCACGTGCCCTGCCTTGTTTATCTTTTTCGTAGCTCCCACAATGGCAACGAATTTAGGATTGAAAAAACATCGAGTTGTTTAATTGAACTTTCCATTCTGGTCATCTTTTTGCTCTGACAATAACTATGGGTTTATGTTTTACTGTTTCAAGCATTTCCCAACTTACATCAGTCAAGTTCACTTTAAAGGTTTCAGCCATATCCCAAACTGTTCTGCCTGCACCGAAACCTCTAACACGATTTGCAAACTCGGCAATTGTTAAGGCTTCTTCAGCTGAAATCTTGCATCCCGCCACCGCTAAGGGTGTTGCCCTTCTTTTAATTTTAAACACTCGCCCCACTACGTATGCTAGAAAACCGCCAAAAGAGCATATGCCTTTAATGGGTCTAGGACGCGGAGTAAAGTGAAAGTTTCGGAAGGAAAAAGTTTTGTCGGTGTCAACAATCATAACGAAAACTTTTCTTTTCAAACTTAACAGGATTTGCATGCGAATTTTCTCCGCTATAAGTTCAGCGTTTTTTAATGGTAAACTCACGTAAGAATGGGGCAGGTTGCTTCCATCGATGCCGCCTTCAGAGCCGAACATTAAGGCTTGTAATAAATTCGCGTGGTGCAAGGCAACTTGCTTATGGCGGCTTCCCATCTCAAAAGGGTATTGCCGAAGCCTTTGGATAAGTTCCTTCCGCATGTGACATAAGGGGCCAAGAATGTAACCCCAAACTAGGGGCATCCAAAATTTAGCGATTATTTTTGCGCTTAAACTCGGCTTGACAGAACTTTCATCAACAATGTTGTTGAGCGCTGTTGAAATTGCTTTTTCTGATATAACTACGAAGTCTCCGTCTAGAATCTTTCCTTTAACGCTTGCAGTTATTTCTCTTAGATAATTCTCGCCTGGTCGCCAATATCCTGTAGTAATGGCACAAGCTTTATATTTAGACATCAAAACCGCGTTTACAAAAATGTGAAAAGGCTTAGAGGTTTCTAAACCGGGCCTTAATCTCTTCAATGTTGCATTCTGGCGGCTTCAGTTTTCCTTCTGGGCAGTAGCCTAACTCTACGCAGTTGGGTCCGGTGTTTTCGAAAATTGATGGGGCAACCTTCTTTACTTGTCTAAGCATTTCTGTTGCAGCTTCCCTTAGTTCCCATTGGGTGCGTGCACAGCATCGGAGGTTGAAGAAGTGGCGGAGTTCTCGAGCGTTCATTGTCACAATTATGTTTGTTTTAGCCGCGTTTGGCAGAATATACCGCGCATCTTCTTTATGGATTCCCAAGTCTAACAGTTTCTGATAAGCGGTGGAAATATTCTCCAAGGTTTCCTCGAATATTTTTTTTGCTTCTGGTTTGTCTGCAATGCTAGGCGGCGTCACATATTCTTTTAAGGTGTCGTATGTAACGTAGCGTTGGCTTTGCTGCGTGTATGAGGCAATGCGGTGTCTCACGAGCTGATGGGTCAGCGCTCTTGAAACTTCTTCAAGGCTGAAAGTGAAGTTTGCATGCTCTATAACGGAAACGTGTCCATAGCCCATAATTCTTTTGAGTGTTTTCCGAGCTTTTTCTAAGTCTAGGCTTTCAAAAATCTCAGATGTGCCTCCACTTCCAGGTGAAGTTAGAGCTGCAGCTGCACACACTCTTTCTGGGTCTGGCGTATAGCAAATTAGCTTAACCTTCATTTTTAACCCTCCCCTTACTTTAGCGTGAAAGCAATAAATCTGTTTTGTTCACATTTTTGTATAGGTGCCCATTTGGCAAGGATGAAAAAAGCTATCAACTACATAAACGATTTACGTTTAAGCAATGAAGAGACACGGCGTGCACTTGCAGATCTTCTGCTTTTCCACTATGAGAAATGGGCGAAAACTCTTTCCTTGAAGGACTTTCTAGATTTCAACAACCTCATAATGAAGAATAAAAACGAAATAGGTGTGGCCCAGTTTTTCGGAAAGTTCCGTGCTTACGCTTTTGAAGAATATGTTTACCGTTTGCTCAAGGAAAGAGTTTGTATTGACCAGCCTTTGGAGTTGTTCTGGGGGGAGAAATGCCCAGTTTGGAGCAGTGATGGAAAAAGCTACTCCTTAGAGTTTGATATTTCTATTGGGAGAAAAAACGAAGGTTTTGTGGAGCCCCTTATGGTGTTTGACGCCAAGGTAGAGCTTGATTCTGCAAGGTTAAAAACTGCATTGGCCTCCTTTATGATGCTGAAACATTGGAAACCTGAAACTAAATGTGTTCTTGTATATGTAACCAGAGAGTTGGAAGAAACTCTTTTAGAATTGGCTAAAAACTGGATTGAAGCAATATTCCAGTTTAGCCTTGAAAACGACGAAACCGAGGCTTTTATAGGCTACGTTGCAGGATGCCTTTGCTAGGCGCTATATGTGAGCGTAGATGCGGTCGCTTGTGTATCTTCCGCTCTCCATCTCCTGCTCTATTTCCCGCAGCAATAGTATCCGCTTAAAAGTTGGTGGATGCGTAGAAAACCATGTGTTAATTTTTGCCCATGTGGATTTCGCCTCTTTTTCCATAGCTAGTTCAAGTTCTCTTTCGTCTAAAACTCCATCCTTATCCAAGTCGTATTCCGCCTTCTTATCCATTATAGACGATATTTCCAGCTTAGCCATGGCAGGGTCACCTATGTAAAAGGCTCTCACCCCAGAGGGCGGTTTAGGCGAAAGCGACAACCCATAAGTAATTTTTGCCAAGGCACTTTGAAGGCTTCTAGGAGAGCCAGTTACATATGCTGAGTAGGCGTCTGCATAGTGCTCCCGCATTCTGCTAAGCCCCATTACGCATAGAAGCGAAATAATGTAGACTAGATATGAGATTATGGCTATGGCGAAAAAGGCTGCTTTTATGCTGCCTTCCTCTTTTTTCCGCGAAGCTGGAGCCCATCTTCCCGCTTCCCATGTTCCTCGGGCAATTAGATAGGCGAGTAATGGCAAGGCGGAAAGCACGGTCATAACTATGTAGTCTTTATGTTTTATATGGCCAAGCTCGTGGCCTATTACGCCTTTAACCTCTTCTTTATTTAGATTCGTTAAAAGTCCTTCGTGAACAGCTAAAGTGGCGCCTTTTGCGGTTCTGCCAAAGACGAAAGCATTAGGCGTGCTGTCAGGCACTATTGCAAGTTTAGGCATAGGTATGCCAGTTTTGTCTGCTAACTCTTTTACGGTGGTTTCAAGCCATGGGTTTTCGTTCTTTTCCAAGTAACGCATCCTAGTTGAACTTTTAACGATGGCTGGCCCGATGAGATATTCGATGAGTATGAAGATTATTGTGCCTATTAAGGCGTAAATAAAGCTGAGTTGGATGATGAGCAGGATGGCTGAAAGGAAAAGGGCGAATATGAAAGCGACTAAAAATATGGAAGTGCCCATTGCAAGCTTTAGCTCAGCTAACCTTCCCAATGGTTCACCAGCAGCTTACAACATTTTGAGAGGAGTTGTGGGAAGTTAAAGTTTTCTTTGTTTATTTATTTCACGTATTTCTTTGGATTTTTCTTAAAAGCTTCCTCGCACGCTTGAGAACAGAAGTATACGATGCGGCCTTCATGCTCGATTTTGCTGTAAGCAGTTTCAGGATCTATTTTCATTCCGCAAACGGGATCCGTAACCAGACGCTTTTTCTCCACAATTTTCACCCCCTCAGGTTCATATTTCCGTAAAGTTTGACTGTTAAAGGCAACTATAACTGTGCTTAAAGACATTATTAATGCGCCGACGGCTGCTGGCAAGCTTATGCCAAACTCGGATAAAACACCTGCCGCCAAAGGTATTGTTATAATGTTGTAGCCTGCCGCCCACCAAAGGTTTTGAGCCATTTTTGAGTATGTTTTGCGGGAAATATCAATAACTTTTACCACGTCTCTGGGGTCATTTTTGACTAGGATTATGTCTGCGCTTTCTATGGCTACATCTGTTCCAGCGCCTATGGCTATGCCCACATCTGCAGTGACAAGTGCCGGTGCATCGTTTACGCCGTCGCCAACCATAGCGACTTTAAGGCCTTCTTCTTTAAGGAGTGTTATCTTCTCTGCTTTCTTATCTGGCAAAACGCGTGCAAAATAGTTGTCTACGCCTAGTTCTTTTGCAACCCACTCGGCAACCTCTTCAGAGTCTCCGGTAAGCATGTAAACCTTTACACCGTTTTCCTTCAATTTTCTAACCGCCTCATAAGACTCTTTTCTTATGCTGTCAGCCAAAGCGAAAGCGCCGGCAAGTTTTCCGTCTACAACCGTGAAAACCACCGTTTTTCCTTGTTCCTGCAATTCCCTTACTTTTGGATGGTTAACCTCAATTTTCAAGTCTTCCAGAAGATTTAAACTTCCAACGTAAACCTCTTTTTTTCCAACCTTTCCGTATGCGCCTCTTCCCGGTAAAGCCTTAAACTCTCTGGCTTGGGGAACCTTTACGCCTTTCGTTTTTACATATTCCACGATTGCCTTTGCTATTACATGCTCAGAGTTAAGCTCAATGCTCGCGGTCAGCCGTAAAAGATCTTTCTCCGCAATCAAGGCAACAATGTCACTTACGCCAAACTTGCCCACGGTTAAAGTGCCAGTTTTGTCAAAGACAACGGTGTCCACGTCCTTAACCATTTCGAAAGCTCGCCTATCCCTTATGAGAATTCCGCTTTTCGCGGTTATGGATGTGGAAAGAGCCACGACTAATGGTATCGCCAAGCCTAAAGCATGGGGACAAGCGATCACAAGCACTGTAACAGCCCGTTCAAGGGCAATGTCTGAACTGGCAAAAAACGACCATGTTATGAAGGCAATTATTCCAACGCTGAAGGCAACATAGAATAAAAGAGCCGCAGCTTTGTTTGCCAAATCCTGTGTGCGCGACTTACTTTCTTGCGCTTGTTTCACAAGTTTTATGACTTGAGCCAAATAGGTTTCTTCGCCTGTCTTCTCTATCCGCACTTTTAGAATGCCTTCCCCATTTATAGCGCCACCTACAACCTTATCCTCAACCCTTTTACCGATAGGTTTTGACTCGCCCGTCAAAAGGGCCTCGTTAACAAAAGACTCGCCTTCGACAACAATTCCATCAGAGGGAATTTTCTCTCCTGGACGCACAAGAACGATGTTGCCTTTACTTAGCTGTGAAACTGAGACATCTACTATTTCGTCGTCTTTAACTAGGTGAGCTGTTGTTGGCATTATTCGGACAAGCTCTTCCAAAGCCATAGAAGCCCCGAGAACGCTTTTGGCTTCTATCCAATGTCCCAAAAGCATAACGTCAATAAGGGTTGCAAGCTCCCAGAAAAAGTCTTTCCCGCTTATCATGAAGACTGTTCCAAGGGAATAGAACAGCGCCACAGATATGGCAGTGCCGATAAGCGTCATCATCCCAGGCTGTTTGGCTTTAACCTCCTGATACAAGCCCTTTAGGAAGGGCCATCCGCCATAAAGATAAACAACGATTGACAGAAGGGACAAAACCTGCTTTTGATAGGGGATTTGTATCCATTGGAGGCCAAGCCACATCTGAATCATTTCTGAAAGCAGCAAAATTGGAACGGTGAGAACAAGTGAAACCCATAATCTTCTTTTAAATTCTTCAACATGATGAGCGTGATGATGCGCATGAGCGCCCAATTTCACACTGTCCTAGATAATTAATCCTTTAGTTTTTCTAAAACTATGGCGGGACAAATTTTCTTAACCCCTTCTATTGTCCCGATTTTCTCAGAGATTATTTTTGTTAATTCTCTTCCATCTTTAGTCCATATTTCTGTCATTACCATGTGGTCTCCAGTTGAAGTAGCCACGTATCGGGTTTCTGCAATTTCGCATAGCTTTTGAGCGACTTCCAAAAGTTTCGGGGGATCCACATCCACTCCTACTATTGCTACGGTATTAAATCCTATTTTAGACGGCTCAACAATCACCGTAAACCTTTTTATGGTTCCCTCCTGCTTTAGTTTTTCAACACGCTTTCTAACCGTGGATTCGCTTATTTTAAGCCGCCGAGCAATTTCGGTGAAAGGGATGCTGGCGTCTTCTTGAAGGAACTTAAGTATTGCCAAATCAACTTTATCAACCATATGCTTTTCCTTCTCGTCCGATTTTCAGATTTTTTAGTCTCTTTTTATCCGAATATCGTGCATAACACTTTTAAATTCGGACAGACTAATAAGTTTATCTCAAAAATATAAGGAGGATTGAAAATATGAGGAAAATGACTGAAGAAAATTTGAAAAGTGCTTTTGCCGGAGAAAGCCAGGCACATATGCGCTATTTAATTTTCGCGGAAAAAGCTGAAGAGGAAGGCTTTCCAAACATTGCAAGACTTTTTACGGCAATAGCCTACGCTGAACAAGTTCATGCCACCAACCATTACAGTGTTTTAGGCATGATCCGCAACTCTGCTGAAAACTTACAAGTAGCCATAGACGGAGAAACCTACGAAGTAAATGAGATGTACCCAGCATATAACGTAGTTGCCAAACTCCAGGAGGAGAAAGGCGCAGAAAGAACCACTGAATGGGCGTTACAAGCGGAAAAAATTCATGCTGGGATGTACCAGAAAGCAAAGCAAGCTGTTGAAAGTGGCAAGGATCTTCTGCTAGGGGACATTTACATATGCAAAGCATGTGGCTAC
Organism: Bathyarchaeia archaeon; assembly: GCA_038849025.1. Taxonomy (GTDB): domain Archaea; phylum Thermoproteota; class Bathyarchaeia; order Bathyarchaeales; family Bathycorpusculaceae; genus WUQU01. The sequence continues at coordinate 22,941 of JAWCNE010000003.1, read as the reverse complement.
ACAGTGGAGGGCGAAGCCCCAGACAGATGTCCCATTTGTGGAGCACCCAAAGAAAAATTCAAAAAATTCTAAAACACCTTCACACATAAAAATTTGTGATGGTTCAAAGGACGGAAAAATTTGGCTCAAAGACTTTGCTTTACAGCTACATTAGTAAAGGATTTGAAAATATTAGTTGATAACCGGCAGAGCCCATAGCGAGTGTTTAGACTTGCCGCCCGAGCTTGGAACAGGAATGGAACCAATAACCCTCAAGCTTTGCATCATGAGTTATGCAGGATGTCTTGCCACAATCTTCGCTCTAATGGCAAAGAAAATGCGCGTTCCGCTGAAAGACATGAAGTTATAGCTTGAAGCCTTAAAGACCGAAGAAGTGGGATAGTAACTAAGCAAACTTTGATATTGCCGTTAAGACAGATGCTTTAAAAACACGAAAATGGTCCCACTGGAGGTTTAATATTGGATAAATGGGAATGCAAGGTCTGCGGTTACATTTACGATCCAGATTTCGGAGACCCAGATCATGGCGTGAACCCTGGAACTCCATTTGAAGCTTTACCAGATGACTGGGTTTGTCCAGTATGCGGGGCTCCCAAAGACCAGTTTGTAATGAAGAGAATGGAAAAAGGATAAAAGCAAATTTCGACTAAATACGTTGGGGGAGTATTATGGAAGGAGCGAAACTATATGTTTTGCCTCAGTTGCCCTATAGCTACAAGGATTTAGAGCCATACATGTCTGAGGAGCAGTTGAGGATACACCACAGCAAGCATCATTTGGCCTATGTGAATGCGGCAAACTCAATACTCCAAAAGATGGATAACGCAAGAAAAGAAAACACTGATTTGGACGTAAAATCCACGCTCAAAGAATTGTCCTTCAACATCGGCGGACATCTGCTTCATTCGCTTTTCTGGGAGAACCTAGCCCCTCCTGGCAAAGTCAAAGAAAAACCCGGGGGAGTTCTAGGCGATTTTATAGATAAGGAGTTCAGAAGTTTTGAGCGTTTCAGAAAAGAGTTTTCGCAGGCGGCTATAAGCGTTGAAGGTTCAGGGTGGGCAGCCCTAACCCTTTGCAAGCAGACAAGCAGGCCAATAATAATGCAGATAGAAAAGCATAACGTGAACGTTTATCCCATGTTCCGAATCCTGATGGTGCTCGACGTCTTTGAACACGCCTACTACATAGACTATAAAAATGAAAGAGCAAAATTCGTTGAGGCTTTCTGGAAAATAGTCAACTGGGACACAGTAAACAAAAGGCTGGAAGAAGCGCTAAAATAGCCTAGCATTTACGGTGAAGCCCGTGCCCAAAATTCTAATACTATACTACAGCAGAACAGGAAATACGGAGAAAATGGCAAATGCCATTTCAGAAGGAGCCAAAAAAGTTCAAGGAGTAGACGTTGAGTTAGCCTACAACGCAAGACCAGAAATGCTGACAGATTTTGACGCCTTAATCGTGGGAATACCAACCTACCATCATGATATGACTATTGACTTTAAAAGACTTTTCGAAGAGGCAGCCATAAAAAACATCAACTTAAAAGGCAAGATCGGTGCAGCTTTCGGATCCTATGGATGGAGCGGCGAAGCTCCAAAATTGGTTCTTGAAATAATGAAGAACAAGTTCCAAATGAATGTTTTAGAGCCGCCTCTTTTAATAAAATACACGCCAGACCAAGTCAGTCTTGAGAAGTGTAGAGATTTCGGAAAGAAAATCGCTGAAAAACTTGTTCAAACCTAAACCCAAAAATTTGTCTGTCTCCATGTTAATTTGGTAGTTGGCAAATAAATGGCAAAGAAAAACAATCTGTTAAATTTCATCAAGAAACAAATTAAAGTTGAAAAGGAGATTGTGAACTCGCTTAACGAAGCTATAAAGGACATGGGAAACCAGCCGGTTAAGGGAGTTTTAAGAGGAATCTCCTTAGATTCGGTTAAACACGCGGAAATGTATGAATCTGCATTAACATTGCTTACAACAGTTCCGCAAGCTCTTTCACAGGAACAACTTGACAAACAAAGAAGCCTCGTGGAGAAACACATACGCATAGAAGCCGAACTAATTAAGAAGATTAGCGATATACTGCCTGAAGTAGAAAACAACAAGGTAAAGCTTCTATTAACTGCAATACTAGCTGATGAAAAGCGACATCACGAACTCTTGAAGCAAGTTTTAGAAATCCTTGTCAGAGGTGAAACAATAACCGAAGAGGAATGGTGGGACATTATCTGGAAAAACGTTCCGTTCCACGGAGCCCCAGGCGGCTAAACAGTCACGCCCTACTTTCCCATTTTTATTGTAAATTTAATGTGTTTTAGGTAAAGCTTTTAAGTTTACATAACAAAATGAAAGATGCGGGTGAATGTATGGCTTCTAAAAAATTGTTAGAAATGTTAAACGATGCCATAGCGAGAGAGATTCAAGTTTCCATCCAGTACATGTGGCAGCACGTTCAATGGGGCGGAGTTAAAGGTTTTGCTGTCCAAGAAGAACTGAAGAAAATAGCAATAACGGAAATGAAACATGCAGAGGCTATTGCAGAAAGACTCTACTATTTAGGTGGAACACCTACAACAAAACCGGCGGAAATATTTGTGGGAAAAACCCTTAAAGAAATGATACAACGCGACATTAAAGACGAGGAAAACGCCATAAGCTTATACAAGGAAATAATAGCCCAAGCACGCGAAGAAAAAGATGTGACCACCGCCTTTTTGTTTGAAGGAATCTTGAAAGACGAGGAAGAGCATCACGACACTTTCACGACGCTGATGGAGGAAATCTAACACCGACAAAAACTAGCGCTTACCCTTTACACAGTCCACAACTTAACCATTTTTCTCAACTTGCTTAAAGTAAGCCAAATTGAGATATACGGATCCATGTAAGCGGCGGCAAACAAAAAGTAAATTTGGCATTATTCAATGATGCGTTTAAAACTTATTGATGCTAAAATGAATAACACCACATCGAAAATGGCAATGGCAACCAAGTCTATTAGAAGATTGGAAAGGTCTCCGGTTATTAGCAGTCCTCTTACGGCATCCACAACATAGCTTAGTGGATTAAATGTTGAAAATTCTCTTAGAATAGCTGGCATTAGATGAACGGGGTAAAGGGCGTTGCTTGCAAAAAATAGGGGCATGATTATGGCTTGGCCTATGCCCATAAACCTTTCCCGGGTTTTCATAAAAGAAGCGGCAAGAATGGATATAGCTGCAAACCCGCCGGAAGCAAAGAAAATTATCACGAAGGCTAAAACAAAGTAAGCGGGGTTGGGTATGAATCTCACACCGATAAGAAGGGCTACGGGCAAAATTATGAGTGCTTGAAATGTCGCTCTTACACCTGAAGCCATGGACCTTCCTATAACCGTTGCATACCTAGACGCGGGCGTGACAAGCAGTTTCTTCAATATGCCAGAGTCTCGCTCCCAAACCATCATCAACCCATAGAATATGCTGACAAAAGTCGTCGTTTGAATCATGACGCCTGGGGTTATGAAGTCTGTGTATGGCACTCCACCAGTGGGTATAGCTCTTACGCTGCTCATGACAGGACCGTATATTACTATCCACAGGATTGGCTGAACAGCCCTAAAGTAGATTTCTGTTCTGTCATGGCGTAACCTTCTGAATTCTAGCTCAATCATAACCAGCATATTTCTCAAGGCTTCGATCATGCTTTATCCCTTCCTAATCATGTAACGCATATGCGTTACATCGCTAATTCTTCCCTTATCTTCCAGTCTTGTTCCAGCGTATTTCAAGAAAACGTCGTCCAATGTCGGCTTGGTTATAGAAACTTTGCCCACATTTACACCTTCATTTTTTATAAGCCCCATAACATGAGGCAAAGCAATTTCAGCATTTTCGACAAGCACATTTATATTTGAATTTTCCACTAAAACATCTTTTACAAAGTCATTTTTACGGATTTTTTCCTTCAACCCAAGCTTTGGTAAGGCATCGACTAAACTGAAAGATATAACTTCACCGCCTAAAGAATGTTTAAGCTCTTCGCTTGTGCCCCTTGCCACTATTTTTCCAAGATTTATTATAGCTATGTCATCCGCGTACAAGTCAGCCTCATCCATATAATGCGTATTAAAGAATATGGTTACACCGTATTCCTTTTTTAAAACGCTAAGTCTTTCCCAAACAACTTTTCTTGCCGCAGGGTCTAAGCCAATAGTTGGCTCGTCTAAAAACATTATTTTTGGCTTGATAAGCATGGCACAGGCTATTTCAAGTCTTCTTATCATTCCACCAGAATAAGTGCTTACAAGCTCATCTTTCACAGAGGTTAAACCCATGTTTTCCAACACTTCATCTATCACTTTTTTCCGTTCTGAATTGGGAACGCCGAAAATCTTAGCGTATATCAAAAGATTCTCATAACCGCTGATGTCGGTCCATACGCTCATCTCCTGGGGAACATAGCTAATTAGCCTTCTAACCTTGCTGCCTTCATGAACTACATCTAACCCGAAAACGTAGGCTTCTCCAGAAGTCGGTTTAATCTGCGTGGTCAAAATCCTAATAAGTGTTGTTTTTCCAGCTCCGTTAGGGCCCAACAACGCAAAAGCCTTGCCAGCTTCAACACTTAAATCTACATTATCTAAAGCCCTCACTTTACCATCGTATATTTTAACTAGACTTTTAACTTGAACCGCCCAATCCATAACATGCCCACCAAAAAGGCAATCAACTAGCCTATTGGCGATACTTAAAAACTTTACATGAGAATCAGGAAAATCACTATTTTGTAGGCTGTAGAGCTACAAATGGTTAGCTAGAAAGTGAAAGATAAGAAAAGCGAGTTTATTTCTCAGTCATTTTCGGGTGAACTAGTTGACGGCAATATGGACAATGAACGAGCGCCTTATCGCCTATTGACTTTGAACTTTATCTTCCCGATAAGGGCATTACACTCGCTTATTTAAAAGAGTTAAAAATTGCCATGGACCTAAAACGAAAAACGCCCGATAAAAGAAACTAAGAGGTATAGTGATGCCCCCATCACAAGTACTATGTTAAAGCCCCACAACATAGCTATGACCACAGCAAGAGTTGACCCAACCAAAGAGTATAACCCATTTAAGCCCCACATCCAAGCTATATCATCGCCATAAAAACGTTGACTCATAATCCTTATGCCTGTGGGAAAGGGTACACCTAGTAGAAATCCTAAAGGAAATGTCAAGCCGAAAGATATTACGAGGCGGATGCTCAAGTCAAGACCTAAGAAAGCATCTGTGAGGGAAGGCAGTATGAAGATATATAAGATTGTTACGACCCCGATAAGCAGAGAGGCTTTTAAAACCAAGCTTGTTGCGTCTTTAACTTTCTTGCTGAAGATGCCTCCAACACCCATTGAAAGAAGCAAAGAAAAAAGAACAACTGATATCGCTAATGTGGGTGAACCTAAAAACATTATGAACTTCTGAATAAAGCCCACTTCAATCAGCATGAACCCTATACCCAAAGATCCGAAGAAGTAAGGCATAAAAACTGAGAACTTCTCCATGAGCAGTTGCCTTTCTTTTTTTAAAGCCTTATTAAAGCGGCGACCCCAATTCAGCAGGTAAGTAATTGTTATGGTTATGGCCAAGGCTACGAAACCAGCCAACAATGAGGTTAGCGTAGACGGTAAACTACCCTCGAATTTGTAGAAGAATGGTCTATCATCTGTTGGTGGCGTTATATCTACTTGGTTTCGCGAGGCTAAATCGATTAATGTACCTAAATCAGTCTCACCATTTTCTAAAGCTACTAAAATCGGGTCTAAGCGTTGCTTTGAAACTGGGTTAGAATATGGGAAATAGACTGGATTAAAGCCAATCTCCTCCGATTTTTTGAACATTTCGATTGATTCTTCTGGGGTGAATGCTGTTTTCTTCAAAATTAACACCGGAAATGTCATGTGATGTTGCATATTCTCTGTTACAACCAGTTGACGCATCGCTTCCTTAACATTTTTTCCTTCACTCTCTAAGGCCTTAATAGCTGTTGTTACAAGTTTGTAAATTTCACCTCGCTCATGAGCTACCACCACGAGGAATCCACTATCATTAAGACGGCTTAAATAATCTTTAAACGAGCCTGTCGTAAAAAGGTAATTTTCAGCCATTGAGTATCCAGTGGTTCCTTGAAGTGTTTTAGTGATTGGTATAACAAGCATTATACTGTCATATTTCATCGACGAGCGTTTCAGGAAGCTCCTTCCTTCATCAACATGAACGTGAACGTTGCTATAATTTGTATAAATTCCACCGTTAAAATATGAATGCTTCCTCACTAAATTTACTGTTTCAGGATTGATCTCAACAGCATGGACATGACTGAAGTTAAACATTAGGGCTATTAGAACGTCTTTTCCGCCTCCGGGTCCTATAATTAATAAGTTTTCTTTTTTAGCGAAATATAATGGAAATGCTGCTGTAGAAAACCTAAGTTCGTAAACCTCGCTATTGGCGTCGGAAGAGTTGCCGTTAAAATGATACATCATTGTACCGGCTCCTCCGTCAATAAATATTATCTTATAATGTGGATTATTTTGAAGTTCAACGAGATCTGTCCGGCCGAATGCGCTCCACTTGGATTCAACTATTCTAGTGCCCAAATTTGGGTTTTTAATAAGCTCATATAGTTCTTTACCCTGATCAGCCCCTATCGGAACATCTTTGGAATAAGAGACTGTGAAAAACAGCATGGATGAGATTAGGGCAAAAATCAGTAGTGTAATAACCAAAATTGACTTTTTCTTCACGTAAAATGCAATGGAAAGAGATGTGATAGACAGTATGGAGCATAAAAGGAGGATTATTATTATGGGACTGAAATCACTGAAAAAGGTGATAATGCCTATAGCTCCGAGAGAAGCCCCCACAATGTCTGCGCCATACAAAACATTACTGTAGTCGGCGAAGAATCTATAAGCGGTTGCCAAAAAGGCACCGGCAGGCAGAAATGAAAGGAAAAATAGGAAAGCTACTGCAATAAAGTTTGGTGCTGTAGAACTTACACTTATTATGGTGGAAAAAGAAGTCGCCAAAGCAAAAAGTAAATAGACAACCGCTAAGCCCGTAAACATTTCTCGTTTACTTGCGTTTGTGAAAAGCAGCTGCGCGGATATTCCGCCTAATCCTAATCCCGCGAATGTCAAAGATATTGCAAGAAACGCGTAATGATAGGCAAACATTACAGAGAAAATCCTTGTTAATGATATCTCAAAAGTTAATATGGCAAAGCTCATCATAAAAACACTGCATAACAAAATTGCAATTTCATATCGTTTGTGGTGGGTACTCTCGATTTTTTGCATATGGCCCCTCATCCTTTTGGCGCGCGCTATCTTAAATTTTTGATCATTACTCAGCATATCTCCTTGGATTTTCTTTAAATGTCGATTCGCATGCTGAAGAGCAGAAGTAATAAGTTTTTCCGCTGAACTCTATCTTGTATTTAGTTGTTTTTTCATCCACTTTCATACCGCAAACAGGGTCCGTAACGCCGCCTTCTGTTTTTTCACTCCCTATGTGTCCACCTCCGCAACAACTTCCTCCATGTCCTTCATGACCTTTATGGGAACCCCGCATAAGCTTCATATCTCCTATAAGGCCTAAGCCGAAGCCCATTGCTGGGGCAATTATCGTCCAGGGGCCTCCGAGATAAGAACCGATGGCGACGCCGGCAAATAGTCCGAGGCAACAGAGCATTTTATTTTCCCTCGTATATTGTTCTAGTAATACTTATATAAATATATCGCTAATAGATACGTCTGGCACGGTTATCCTTTTCAAAAGTACCTTTTTCTCCTTTCCCGGCTGTAAAGGGACATTTTGAAAGGATCTAGGCATAGTCAACTACAATTAAGCAGTCTTTGCTTGGACCATGATTTTCCACGTTCTTTCATCTATGTTTGAGACTTCTATTGTCTTATAGCCTTTTTCTCTAAGGGCTTGCGGAATATCCCTGACCGATGGCGGATTATCTAAGATGATTTCAAGGATTTCTCCAGGTTTTACTTTTTCTTCAAGAGTTTGCGTGGCGATGACTTGAGGATAGGGGCAAACAAGACCTCTAACATCCAAGGAATATCGGCCTTCTGTTATTTTCTTGAAGCTAAACGTTAAACTCATTTTAATCCCTGTCGCTACGCTTATATAACGCCGTTATTAATAAATCTTGTCATGAAACAAGAGCTAGCAGCACACCTTAGAAACTTAAACTTTAAGGATTTCTATTCTTGGCTAAGGAACTCAGGAATAGGTTTCACACCAATAATACGACTGCCAAAAAAAATAAATCCATTTGATGATAATATCCAAATCTTCGCAAAGCTAGAATACACTAACAATGGGGAATCAATTAAGGCTAGACCCTTCGCTGCGATTCACTTTTTAAACAAAATCTCCGGGAGGCTTAACAGTAAGTGTAAAGCCGTAGCCGCAACTTCCGGCAATTTTGGATTATCCGGCGCCTATATCCTAGACGGCGAACTTGAATTTACCGTTTACATGTCTGAGAACACCGTAAAAGAAAATAGAGATCTAATTGCAAAACTTCTGGATAAAAAGGTCACGATTGAAACTTTTTCTGACCGGTACTGCCCAACAATCGGGGCGAAGAGAGGCATGGCCATAGCTGCAGCGAGATACCTAGAGAACCTGGACTCTAAAACCATAAACTATGACCAATACGACGACATAAGGAATCCTTTGTCTCACTACCTAACTACCGGGCCGGAAATCTACCTTCAAACCGATGGCACGTTAACCCATTTCTTGGCAGGCTTAGGAACTTGTGGAACGATTATTGGTTGCGGGTTATTCCTCAAAAAGTTCATACCTGAAATTAGAATTATCGGACTAGTACCCGAAGAGGGGCATCATCAGTTGGGTTTAAGAAGCAAAGACGAGCTTGGAGCTTCCACTTTCTATAAAGAAGCGTTAAACATATGCGACGAGATCATTGAAATTAGTGACAAAAAGGCCTACGAAGGCATGTTAAAACTTTGGGATGCTGAGATTCCAGCCGGCATTTCAAGCGGAACGAACTTCTCTGGCGCGTTAGAAATCGCTAGAAAGGTTTACCATGATAATGGAAAGGGCGTTATCGTCACCGTTTTCCCAGATTCCTGTGAAAATTATGAGAATTTTCTGAAGATTCATATGCTTAACATCGCGGATGAGCATCCTCATGAGTTGGATTCAAAAATTAAAAAGCTGAAATTAATTGCAGAAAAAGCGCGTAAAAAACACGTTTCAAAATTAAAGGCTGGCCATGACGCCTTATATGAAAAGTTGATTCAAATTGCGGAAACTTTTAGATTCTCCTAGTACCAGTCTTGCTTAGATAGCCATGATAATTAAAAAGAGTAAAATTTTATCTTAAACTAATATTCAATAATTTAGCCGGCAAGGTACTTTGATGTTATAAGTGCAGAAAAACAGGGCAATTTTAATTTTATAAAATATAAGGTACCTATTTTTTCCAAGTCTTTTATTCATTTTTTCTCTCTTTTTAATGCTTGTTGCCGGTAGGCAATAACTAAAATTGGATTATGATTATGGTTCGTATTGAGGTCACTCTATAATAAAGGCAGCAGTTTTGGAAGGTGAATTGTTATACTTATCATTTTCTATTGATTCCATCCGCAATAAAGCTGATGAGGACTAAACGAACCAAATAATATAAATGAATAGGACGGGCATGTCCAGCGTAAAGTGAATTCTAAAAAATCAAGTTGAAGAGCCTGTAGGCTATGCCGCCTACGATTACTGCGGATATGAGGTTGGCTAAAGAAATTGAAACACCCGCTTTCCAGCCGTACTCCTTCACTAATATGGCCATTGTGGAAAGGCATGGAAGATAAAGCATGCCGATGATTGCCAAAGTTAAGAGTTGAACTGGCGATAGGAAAAGCGTCAAATTCGCTGTGCCATATATGGCTGGAAGCATTAGAAGAATGAACTCCTTCCTTATAACTCCAAATATCAATAGTGTGGCCGCTATGGTAGGTAATCCAAGCCATTCTTCAACTAACGGAGCCATAAGACTGTTAATTGGGTTGAGAATACTAAGCGAATAAAGGGCTTGAACCAAAGCGCTACCAATTATGTAAATTGGAAAGACCATGTAAATTATAGACTTGGTGCGAGTCCATGTTTGCTTGGTCACTACCGATATAGAGGGCAACCTAAAGGAGTGTATTTCCATTATAAGCCCTGTCGACGGTCCTGGAAGAGCCTTGAATGCTAACCTCCCGAAAATGAAAATTATTAAAATGTCTAAGGCGTAAAGTACAAGAGCCCACTCAACACCAATAAACGTTGCAACAAGGCCCAATATCACAATAGTCCTAGCCGCGCAAGGAGCGAAAGTTATGGTAAATGATGCTAACAAGCTTTCTCTGCGGGTCTCCATAATCCTACACGAGTGAATGGCTGGAACATTGCAGCCATAACCCAAAATTAATGGGATTACCGCCTTACCGTGAAGCCCTATCTTATGCATGAAGCTATCCATCATAAAGGCAACCCTGGTAAGGATGCCTGAGTCTTCAATTAATGCGAGTACAAAGTAGAATGGTATAACGTAGGGTATTACTAACGTGATTCCGGCGACAAAGCCCCCAAACATACCATTCCAAAGTATGCTTAAGATTGATCCGCTGACGATGGGATCCACTGGTTCAAAGAAGCTAAAGGCGTCAGAAAGTAAAGTGGAGAGAAGATCTCCAACGGTAAAAGTCCACAGTAACAAAAAGACTATTACACCCGCGGAGATAATATGCCCGAAAACTTTGTGGGTAGCTATATGATCAAGCTTCTCTAATATGGTCTTTTTCGACTCATTTAAGATTTCAACACTCTTAGCCACCCTATTGGCAACAGCGTATCGCTCCATAGCTATCACAGCGAAACAGGGCTTTTTGTAAAGCGCGGAAAGTTCCTTAGCTAAAATGTCCGATGCATGTATTATATCCTGGTGTTCTGATGCTACAAGCCTCTTTATTTCCTGATCATCTTCAAGAAGTTTTATCGCTATCCATCTCGGGGAATATTCAGGCATTATCTTTTTAGACGCAATTAGTTTGGTTAGTTTTGTTATTCGTTTTTCTATATCATCGGAATATTTGATTATGTGTATGATGGGCTTGTTGCCTTCTTTTGCTTTTAAGGCGACATCCACAGCTTTCTCAATTAACTCCTTTATTCGTATACCTTTAACTGCTATTGTTGAAACTATTGGCACTCCCAAGATTCCCTGTAACTTCTTAACATCTATTTTAATACCCTTCCTTTCGGCAACATCCACTTGGTTGAGACATATAACTAATGGAATTTCCATTTCAATCAGCTGTAAGGTGAAGTATAGGTTCCTTTCAAGAACCGAGGCGTCTACCACATCAATCACAACATCAGGTTTTCCATAGGCGATGTACTTCCGGGTGACAAGCTCTTCCATTGAAAATGTGGACAGGGAATAGATTCCAGGCAAATCCACCACTCTTATTTCAAATCCGGAATGCGATAGAAAACCTTCAGCCCTTTCTACGGTCTTTCCTGGCCAATTGCCGATAATCTGGTTGGAACCAGTAAGCCTATTAAATATGACGCTTTTTCCTACGTTAGCATTCCCCGCTAAAGCAAACACCAGATTTCTGTCCTTTTTAATGCGGTTTTTTATCTTCGATCCTGGATGACAGTACAAGTTCACTTACCTTCTTCACCATTCGAAATTTCAACGAAAACGTTTGAGGCTATGTCCCTTCCAAGCGCGAGCGTAGAGCCTCTAACCGAAATCTCTACTGGTCCGCCCAAAGGAGCTGATTTTAAAATTTTCACGTTGGCCCCGGGCATTACCCCTAAATCTAAAAGTCTACGGAGAACCTTATAATCCCCTCTTATAAATGAGATTTTCCCTTCTTGGTTTTGTTTAAGCTCATTTAAAGGGATTAAGTCTACATCACGCTTTTCTATGTTATCAAAATTCCCGATGAGCCCTTTCATGCACTTTTCACAACTAGCAAAAGGCATATCGCAAGGGGGGATTGCCGCTCCATTGTCTGGGCATTCGCTGGGATGCTTTAAGCGTCTGCATAAAGCAATCTCCACATTATCCGGTAATGAATGTTCCATCTCACAGGCTGGTTTATGAACACTGCTTTTTCCTATTCCAAGAATGTCGTATAGGAATCTTTCAATCAATCTATGTTTTCTAATGATCTTTTTAGCGGTTCTGAGCCCTTTTTTTGTAAGGGCAGCGCCATGGTACGGAGAGTAATCCACGTAACCCTTTTCCGACAACTTCTTGAGCATCTGGGTCACGCTTGCAGGAGCTACTTTTAAAACTTCAGATAATCTCTTTGTCGAAGCGTTTCCTTCGCTTTGATTAAGGGAGTATATGGCTTTTAGATATTCCTCTACGTTTCTACTGGCCATCCGTGTGCCTCCTATTGTAAGGTGGTGCGACGCATAGAAGGATAACTGCGTTATATTATAACTGCGTTATTAATAAATTTTTAGGCACACCTAAATTCGCTCGTTACAAGATATAAAAAGTGGCAAACAACCAAGAGCAGAGAAGCGTTTTGAGTTTAGATGATCACTTAGTTTCTGCCATTGTCCTATCATATATCAGTTGGGCTTCTGTCTCATTCTCAGCTCCTTCAATAATCATTATCCCACTTTTTAAAACACTCATGGTTTTATGTTCGGCAAGGTCAACTGTTATCCCTAAAGCCGTCTTCACCCTAATCTTTAAGCCTGTTCTATTAAATTTTGAATATAATCTTTCAATGTTAGTTTCGATAACATTATCCGGTCTCACCATGAAAACTCTACGACCGTCCCTGCTACATAGTTCCGTAATTTTTTTCCATTCTAAAGGCTTTGGGGGTTCCTTAGAGTTTAAACCACATACTGGGCAGTTTTCCGATTTTACAATTTCTATCTTTTCAAAAGTTAAACCTCTTAGATCGCAATACAGAATTTTATTGGCTAAATAGGGCTCCTCACCCAGCAATATCTTCACGGCCTCTGATACTCCAATGCTAGCTACTATGTTTAATATTGAAGGATGGATCCCTGCAACCGCGCACGATGGAAGCATATGGTCTTCAAGGCCTCCATGGAAACACTCCAGACATGCCGTTTTACCTGGAATGATAGTGGAGACACTTCCGTAACTTTGTATTGCAGCGTTGAATACATAAGGTATTTTTAACCTATGGCAAGCCCTGTTTAAAGCGTAACGTGGAGACATATGGTCTAAGCCGTCTACCACCACATCTACATCCTTGATAAGCTCTTCTGCGTTGCGGCTTGTCAACTCTGCTGGTCTTGGGTCGACTTCTACATGTGGGTTAAGTTTTTTTATCCTTTCAGCTGCAGCCTCCACTTTGGGATAACCTAGTAAATCTATGGAATAGATGTGTTGACGCTGTAAATTCGAGGTCTCCACAGTATCAAAGTCGATTAAACGTATAAACCCCACTCCCATTGCGGCAAGTTGTACCGCTGCAACGGAGCCTAAACCGCCAAGCCCTACAATGCAGACTTTGCTCCGCTTAAGTTTCAACTGCCCAGAGTATCCTATATCCGGCAACACTATCTGCCGTGAATAACGCGTTATTTCACTATTTGTCAAAGATATTATGCTTTTTTCGGTCATTAAAGACTCCTTAGCCTCCGCCAACCGCAGGTATTATGGAAACTTCATCATTTTCATTTAATACGGTTTCTAATCCATTCAGAAATCGTATATCCTTTCCATTTATGTATATATTTAGGAATCGCTTTACTTTATCTTCCGCTTCGTAAATTCTTTCACTAAATTCTTTACCATACCTCTCACTAAGTATCTTAAGTGCTTCTCTGAGAGTATTTGCTTCAATCACGGTTTTTCTTTCACCTGCTATTCTCGCTATAACCCCGTATAAGTTAACAGTGATCTTCCCCACTTTCGGACACCTCCCTTGATAATACGTTTTTCAATTCGCTGATTGAGGGAGCAATTTCAAAGTAAGAATATTCTTTGCCTTCTAGGCTTTCAACAGCTTTAAATCCGCTTCCAGTTATGTAGCATACAACTTCTTCGTCTCTTCCAATTTGCCCACTCTCTACAAGTTTCTTCAGAACTGCTATTACTACTCCCCCTGCAGGTTCCGTGAAAATTCCCTCCGCTTTTGCCAAAAGTTTTATTCCCTCAGTTATTTCTTCATCAGTGGCTTGTTCAGCTGTTCCCCCAGACTCGCGGATAACTTTTAGTGCATATTTGCCGTCCCCTGGGTCTCCAATTGCAAGACTTTTGGCAATAGTTCTGGGTTTTTCGATTGGTGTTACATCTTCAAGCCCCTTTTTAAATGCATCTACAATGGGAGCGCAACCCTGCGGTTGGGCGCATACAATCTTGGTCTCCGCATCGTTCACTAAGCCTAATTTTTCGAATTGTTTAAGCCCCCTCCAAGTGGAACAGAGTAAAGCTCCGCTGCCTGTGGGCACAATAATATTGTCTGGTGTTTTCCACCCCAGCTGTTCACATGTTTCGAATGCCAAAGTTTTTGAGCCTTCCACATAATAGGGGCGCAGGTTTATATTTACTAAAGCCCAGTTGAATTCATCTGCTGCTTGGGCGGCCAGCCTGTTAGCTTCATCGTAAGTTCCCCTCACTACTACAATATTCGCGCCATATATTCCTGCTTGCAAAAGCTTATTCCTTTCAATGTCCCGCGGGACGAAAACATAACATGGAAGCCCAGCTTTAGACGCATGAGCCGCTGTTGCCGCAGCCAAATTGCCTGTGGAAGCGCATCCCACTGCCGTGAAACCAAATTCTAGCGCCTTAGTTACGGCAACCGAAGCAGGCCTATCTTTAAATGAACCAGTAGGATTTGCCGTATCATCTTTTACGTATAACCTTTTTACGCCTATCTTTTTCGCCAAGTTTTTGCATTCACGCATCCTAGTGAAGCCCGCTCCTATGTCAACAGCAATTGTTAGATCCTTTATAGGTAGCAGCTCATGATATCGCCAGATATTAGGAGGCCTCTTTTCTATGATTTTATGGTCGATTTCTATAGCGTTTAAATTGTATACTATTTCAAGAGGACTGAAACATTTTTCGCAGGCGGATATCCTTTTAGGGGAATATTCGCTTTTACATTCCCTGCATTTAAGCGATTTTATGTTTTCCATGGTGTTCGCCTTTTATCTGATGCTGCTCCCCATTCTGGTAGTAAAATCTTTTTGCACTTTTTATTCTATGTAGAATTTTCATTCTGTTTGGAATCTTGTTTTCAAAAAAGTTTATAACAAAGTTATGCTTCATAACGCCGTTATAAGGGAAGAAAATGACCCACGAAATAATAATTCCTATTCCCTCAGGGATAGAAAAAGAAGATGCCTACCAAGTCCTTAAATGGGCGCTAAACAAGTTCCATCCAAAGATTGCAATAGCTTCTAGCTTTGGCGCCGAAGATGTTGTCCTCATAGACATGGCTAGTAAAATCATACCTAAACCACGAGTCTTCACTCTCGACACCGGAAGACTTCACCAAGAAACCTATAGCCTCATGGATAGAATCCGTGAAAGATATGCAATAGACATTGAATTATACTTCCCAGAAACATCCGCAGTCGAGGAAATCACTCGAAAATACGGAGTCAACTTGTTTTATAAAAGCGTTGAACTTAGGGAGCTTTGTTGCAAAGTTAGGAAAGTAGAGCCACTTAAAAGGGCTTTAGCAAGCTTGGACGCGTGGATAACTGGTTTACGGAGAGAACAAGCACCTACCCGCTCAACTGTAAAGAAAGTGGAATATGACCAAAATGGTAAGCTGAAAATCAATCCAGTGGCAGATTGGACTAACCAGCAAGTCTGGGATTATATTAAAGAATACAATGTTCCATATAACCCTCTTCATGATCAAGGCTACCCGAGTATAGGATGCCTCCCATGCACCCGACCAGTTAAGCGAGGTGAAGACCCTAGAAGCGGACGTTGGTGGTGGGAAAAGGGCGCCCATAAAGAATGCGGATTGCATTTAAAAACAGCAAAGTGAGGGTTGCTTCAATGACGGCATTTGCACAATCAGACTTGCCAGCCCCCCATGGAGGATGCCTAATAAATCGAATAATTCCAGAAGCCGATGCAAATACGAGATTAAGCGAAATTGAAGATTTTCCTAAAATTAACATTAGCAGAGAATTAGCCATAGAAGTTGAAAATATTGCTAAGGGAGTTTACAGCCCCCTCGAAGGTTTTTTAATTTGGGAAGATTACTTTAATATTATCAGAAGAGGGCGTCTTTCAAATGATGTACCATGGACAATCCCAATAGTGCTCGATGTTTCGAAAGATGAAATTAAAGGTGTTAAAGAAGGAGATGAAATAGCACTAATCGTCCAGAACTCCAATTTTCTGGCCACAATGCAGATAGAGGAAATCTATGAATTCGACAAGAAAGAACTATCGCTCTCAGTTTTCGGGACTACAGATTCAAATCACCCTGGAGTGACAAAAGTCTACGGTATGAAAGACTTGCTTTTAGGCGGTGAAATATGGCTAATCAAAGGACTACCAAGTCCTTTTCCAAAATACGATTTAGCTCCCGTAGAAACTAGAAAGCTGTTTGCTAGTTCCGGATGGAAAACGGTGGTAGGTTTCCAAACGAGAAACGTGCCCCATTTAGGCCACGAGTATCTCCACAAAATATGCTTAAACTTCTTCGACGGCTTGTTCATCAACCCAATAGTTGGAAAGAAGAAAACTGGCGACTTCAGAGATGAAGTAATCTTAGAAGCTTATGCAACGCTCATAGACAAATATTACCCAAAGGATAAAGTCGCGCTTGGAATACTTAAAACAGAGATGCGATACGCAGGCCCGAAGGAAGCAATATTCCACGCTATAATACGAAAAAACTTCGGTTGCAATTATTTCATAGTGGGTCGAGACCATGCAGGAGTGGGGAATTATTATTCGCCTTACGCCGCCCAAGAAATTTTTAACCAGTTTCCAGATTTAGGAATAACTCCCATACCATTACCAACAGTGTTTTACTGTAAGATATGCCAGACGGTCATCAGCGAACGTGCATGCCCCCACAATGGAGACAGCAGAATACATTTCAGCGGAACCCAAGTTAGAGAAGTTCTACGCAATAACCAAAAAATCCTTTCTGGGATATTGCGCCCTGAAGTTACCCACGTCATTTCGAAATGGGACAAACCATTCTTATAAACTTTCACTATCCTGAGAGGAAAACTGATGTTCCCATTCTTTCTTCTCATACCTATATTGTTATTCGTGGGGTTTGCATCCTCTTTCGTAGCCGGGTCTCTAGGAATGGGGTATGGCGTGATTTCAGCTTCCATACTGGTTTCCATAGGCTTTAATCCGGCAACAGCCAGCGCATCAATACATGCAGCAGAATTAATCAATTATTTTTTCTTGAGCGCCTCGCATTTAAAGTTGGGCAACGTTAAAAATGAAATAACATCTTCTTTGGCACTGTTTGGTGTTCTAGGCGGAGTTACAGGCGCTTATCTTGTGACAAGGGTGTCAGCTGGACCTTTTAGTCTAGCGGTTAATGTATTTTTATTGGTTCTAGGCGCACTCATGCTGCTGAGGTTTATTAAAGGATTCTCAATTTTTGAAAAAGAGGACATTTCGCCATTCAATTTGAAGATTTTAGGTTTTTCGGCAGGTTTTGTTGACGCTTTCGCAGGAGGAGGATGGGGTCCCATAGTCACATCAACTCTTTTCCTCCACAACTGCGAAGCACGCAAAGCCATAGGCACATCAATCTTTACTCAGTTGTTTGTTACTAGTGCAATTACTGCTGCTTTCCTAATTTTTCCAGGAAACGAGATAATTTTTGATTTTAAAATCATTGCAAGCCTTTCCATCGGCACTTTGATATCCTTACCAGCAATTACATTTTTCTGCAAGAAACTCCCAAGTAAGATATTAGGTATAATTATTGGGATAGTGATAATAGCTTTGAATATGTTGGCTTTCAGCAAGCTTTTATAAGTAGCAATAACTGTTAAGGGCAAGATTGTGAACTGAAATGGAAAAGACAAAGTTCTAAGGCCTTTTTGTGGTTTAGGCTGAGGATGTGAGAGTACCATAATGAAGCCTACCTGATTAATCGCTTTCCACTTAGACCGAAAAGGAAAAGTTCTAATAAATACAGAGAAAACGAAGCTATATAATCTTTGATATATCAAACAGAAATAAAGTAGAGCTCTTGAGAATTTTGCTGTCTTCACGCTATTTATCGAGATAACAAGTTTAATTCTAAAAAGGGAAAGTTAAATAGAAGCTACAGTTCTGCTTCTTTTGTGAGTATTTACTTTTAAAGTTTAGGCAACGTTTGCTATAAAACCCCATGGTTGGTAAACGCGAAATTCTAAATAAAAGTGTATGTCTTTACCAGTTCTAATTAATCGCGATGGTGTTTATGGAGAAAAACTCTTAAATATAACAACGTTATATCGTTCTTCATAACAGACAAGAGGGGCTGCTTTGGTCAATATTTCCTTAGAGGACTTGAAAAAGTTTATCGGGCGCTATAGCATAGGACGCGACGGCTATCCATACAATACAATGGGCTCTTTACATTTTCTAAGAATAAAAATTCCCTGCGGTATATTAAACTCCAATCAGTTTCGTGAGATCGCGTCAATAGCTTCCAAATACGGCAGAGATCTTGTTGAAATAACTGACAGACAAAACATACAACTACACTGGATAAAGGCTGAGGATGCCATAGAAATTTTTTCACAGCTTGACAAACTTGGTTTCACTACTGACATGTGTGGTCAAGGCTTCAAAGGCGCCAAATACGGAGATGTGAGAAATATTATTTCTTGTCCAGCTTCAGGACTTGAAAAAGATGAAATACTTGAATGCCACCCCATTGTTAGAAAGTTAACAGAATTCTTTACGGGGAACCCCTCTTTCTTAGATTTGCCCCGCAAATTTAAGATTGCAGCTACTGGATGCGGGTCTGACTGCGTAAGGGCTGCAATAAACGACTTAGCGTTTATTGCCGTTAAAAAAGGAGATCAAACGGGTTTTACGATACTTGTTGGAGGCAGCATAGGTGCATCATATCCTGGGCCCATTCTAGCCAAACATGCAGGAATATTTATTGAGCCTAAAGACGTATTTGATGTTGCAGTAGCCGCAGCGGAGATTCATAGAGATTACAGCAGCCGTGAAAGCAAGGCTAAGGCTAGGTTCAAATATCTCATAGAGAGCTGGGGATTAGGTAAGTTTATACATTTTCTAGAAAAAAAGGTTGGTAAGAACTTCGATAAATATGAAGGCGCCATTTTCACCAGGCGGTCACTTCATGAAGGCGTACAAACTCAAAAAGATCCTAATTTGTGTTATGTGAATATCCCAATAATCGGCGGAAGAATTACTAGTCAGGTTATGATTAATCTCGCTGATCTCTCAGAGAAATTTGGAACCGGCGAGCTAAGATTAACTCCAACCCAGAATATTTTAATCCCTAACGTTAAGAAAGAGGAAAAGGATGTTCTTCTAAAATACTTGAAAGAGCTCGGGTTCAACTTTGATGTAAGTTTCGCTAGTTGGACAAGTGTGGGGTGCTCCTCTGATTTTTGCGGAAAAACTCTATTTAAGCATGCTAAGGACGTAGTAAAGGATGTTGTCACCAGTATTGAAAAAACTTTCAGCAATGAGATTATTGAGAATTTGAAATTAGAAATTAACGCTAGTGGTTGTCCCAATAATTGCGGGGGAAGCCTGGTATCTCCGATAGGGCTTATAGGAAAACAGAAAAAGGTAGAGAATAGAATAGGGCAGTTCTATGACGTGTATGTAAGCGACAATTCTTCTATAGGTTTTCTTATAAGAAAAGATGTACCCTCAGAGGAGGCTGCAGATACGGTGGTATCCTTAATATCAGAATACGTAGTCAACAAAAAACCCGAAGAAACTTTACTTGAATTTTGCAAGCGTAAATCTAACGAACCAGAGAGAAAAAGCTAGGTTAGGCTGTTCTGGCATTTATTGGTTTAAAATATATTTGTGGTTTCCTCCGTTTTTCATGACCGGAAGATTTCCACAAAATTAATCTATAAGCAAGTATAAAGGTGTTATAGAAACCTCATGTCCTTAAAATGTGAGTCTGTAGGTCATCTGGTGGTTCCCTTAATAAAGGCGTACATAGCAAAAGAGCTTATTGATAATTACCATTTCACCCAAGTTGAAGTCGCAGAAAAACTTGGTATAACTCAGGCTGCTGTAAGCCAGTACTTACATCAGAAAAGAGGCCTCAAAGGGGTTGAGAAACTAAGAGAATTCATTCCTTCCATACAAAATCGCGCTCATGAAATCGCCCAAGAAATAGCCATCAGCAAATTAAGCTTAGAAGAAATCTCAACAAAAATTTGTGAGGTATGTTCTCTAATCTTGAATAAATACCGTTGAAAAAGAAATACGCGATTAATTTAATGAATATTATGCGTCCTTTTATAGAAAAGGGAATTTTAAGGTCAGATAACCGACAGTGCTCACCGAAAAATTAGGGAGTTTCTAGTGGAGTATTTTGGTGGCGGAGAGCTCTGGGAGAATCCTAATGGACATTCATGGTTCCAGCGAGTCCAAACGGCTTAGACACCTCAGAACTACGATTTTAGAATCTTACTTGCAACTCCGGAGATCTTCTTTATAGTCACAGCGAATCATTTTGATGGATGTGATGTTCGGGTTGGAACGAAGTATAATGTTGTATCTTGTAGTGGGAGTGGCCAATCTTTGCAAATAAATATGCGAAAAAGAAAAAATATTTAATATCTAAAAACTGTCATAACAATTGATAGGGATTAATTTGAAAACTAAAAAATATTTTTTTCTAACTATTATAATCCTAGTTTTTTCACTGATCCAAATTGTCCCTTCTATTCGTCACCAGGGAAGGTATTCTGCAATGGCCAACGCTGATTTTTCCGAAACCTATTTTGTTGGCACGATTAATAGCGCCATTTCTCATGTAACTTGGGGAGAGTACCAAGTTACAATTTATTATCCAGCCATTAGTCATGGTGTTGGCCAACCCCCAGAACGGAGAGGAGCACCTTATCCAGCAATAGTCTTCGCCCATGGATTTGCATGTACGAAAGATGATTATAGGTGGATTGGAAACTACTGCGCCCTGCATGGGTATGTATCGATACTTTTCACAACTCCGTCGCGGTTTGACCCATTTTTGGCTTTCCCACAAAGTGCTGACGGTTTCAGCGCATCAATTGACTACTTAATCAGTCAAAATCAAGAAAATGGAAGTTTGCTCGAAGGAATAGTTGACGAAGAAAGGATAGGTGTTATGGGGCATTCAATGGGTGCCATGGCATCACTAGCAGCAGCGGCAAAAGATCCCAGAATTAAGGCAGTAGTTTCTTTAGCCCCAGGATACTTCGATTTTCTTTCATTAACAGAAACTTATCTTGAAGCCGCTAAGTTAATTACGGCACCGACTCAGATAATAATGGGCAGTGAAGACACAATCTGCCTGCCTTCAAGTGGACGAAAGTATTACGATGTAATTCCTGCAGAAAAAGAGATGCTTATAATTAATGGGGCATTCCATGATCTGGGAATATGGAACGCTGGAACCGAACCTATCTGGCTAGGGGCTATTCCAGGCTTCGACCCCATTAAGCAGGAACGCTACCGAAATATTACAACAAGATATTTCATCTCTTGGTTCAATTATCACCTTTACAGGCATTATGATTATGAGATATACATCTATGGTGAAGAAGCTTGGAGAGACCTTGAAAGTGGACTTTTGTCCGATCTAGAAAACAGCAGAGAATACACAATAACAATCGTTGATGAACAATCTAATCCTATAGAAAACTGCAAGGTAACCCTTTACAACCAAAAAGGGACCATTCTATGGAACGCAACAACAAATGCGAACGGAACAACTCAGTTTAAACTAAGTCTAACGCCATTAAATTATACTGATAATCTACGTCTTGAGGCCGTTAAGGAAAACATTTCATCATCATATGAAATAAAGAGCTTGTATACACTAGGCTCAAACACCATAATCCTCGTCTTGTCAGAAACACAAACCATACCCGAGTATCCATCGTTAATTTACTTGGCGGCGGTATGCGCAGTTTCTTCATTAATCGGAATAGCCTTCTCAATACTCAAGAGAAAACAATAACCAAACCCATTTTCCTACCCAAGAGCCCTTATGGTTTCAACGCAGAGATCGTACCATGAGAATTATTAGCGTTGAATGGTCTTCATGAGTTTTAAGTAGTTAAATAGCTTATCTAATTTATCTCCGCTCTCATCTCCCTACTTGGAGGTTGCCTTGTATTAGACCTAAATTCAAGCAAACATTTTCAACTACAAGTGAGAATCAAAGAGTCAGCACGCATATTACGGGTCAAAAATGAAACTGTATTAAAATGTTTTCCGTTAGACGTTATTAATAGAAGAACAGAAGGAAGAGCATTTGAAAATAGCAAAATCGAGACTGGAGCCCGTATGTTCCTTTTTTCCGTTCGGGTGTTCTTTAAAAGGGCTTTCTTTAACGTTGACTTTATGTGCAATTATAGTTTCCTTAAAGAGCCTAGGAATACAAGACACGTGCAAGCATCAGAAGTGGCTCAACTCTCTTAAATTTTATATGCAAATGAAGCCGATAAAAAGGAAACGTGAAGTGCAGGCTAAGACCTGCAAGACATAATGAACACCATAAAACAAGCATTAAACAAAATTTGTTTATTCATGTTCTTTTAATCATCGTTAACAGAACCTTAGATTAGGGTAACCCAGGAGTATTTGCGCATCAGCAACAGGGTTACAGCTAACTGAGAATTCAGATTTAGTAATCTCTTTTGAACCAGCGCTCGAAAGAACT
>JAWCNE010000002.1:0-72325 GCA_038849025.1 Bathyarchaeia archaeon | reverse complement strand
GGCTTTTTGCGTCGATTTCGGCTTAGTCAGACCTCCAATAAGTCGTTCTTGATTTATATCTGTTGGAAAGTGCTCCGGGCGGGATTTGAACCCGCGTCTCCGGCTCGAAAGGCCGGAATACTTGACCGGGCTATACTACCGGAGCGTTAAAGCTTATTGGTTGGGCATTATGCAAAATACTTCTCTTTCGTTTAAACTTATTCTTTCAATGCTGTTTTTAAGCATTCTTTGAGCGGAGTCAGAATCGTGTTTGCTTTGTTGAGCGTTGGAGCGTAGTGGGCTGTTTTGGCGGAGTTTGTCATTATTGTTTTCATTCCAAGTTTGTCTGTCCATGTGACTACGGCGCACGTGTCTGTTATGACTTTTGCTCCGCTTGCTTCTATTTTTTGCGCATAACCTTTTGCCTTTTCTTTTACGTGGCGCGAAGTGCAAACCCAGAACTCGATGTTGTCCTTGATTTTTTTGCCACTAAGAGCATTTGCAATCTTTCGGATTTCGTTAAGGGAACAGTGGGGGCACCCAACAAAGATCAGGTCGGGTTTTGGTGGGGATGAAGTGGCGGTTGTCAACTCTGCAATTGTCTCCATTATGTTGTTAGGTTCAACCGTGACTTTTTCAAGCATTTCAGCTTTTGTGGTAGTGTCTCTATAGTGGAACATGTTAACCATGCCTGCAGAGCCAAGTGCAGCGCCCAACTGTTTTAAATATTCATTCGCCGGGTTCTTTAAACCCTTTATGAGCGGTATTTTGTCTCCCAAAAGTTTTCCTAAAAATATTCCAAGCGCTCCGTACTCAATTTCACTTTTTGGAGCTTTTTCAACTTTGACGAGGATGTTTGGCTTACGGTTTACAGACTTATGCATTCCACAGTCAGGAGTTTTTCCAATGATTGCTGCTGCGAGCGCGCTTGGACCGCCTTCACGGTTTGTCCACGTTTCTAAAACAGAGTTTGCATAAACCACAGCTGAGGACTCTGCCCATGCATGATGCGAATTTTTCTCGGGCTCTCTTATATAGTAGGGTGTACAAGTGTAGGATGGTTTAAATCCCATCATTTCAAAACTTTGAAGGATATCTAACTGCTTTTTGAATAGCTGCTCAGGCAAGCGTTTTCTCAAGTATTCTGGGTCGAAGCTTTGAGGGTTTAAAGTGGCTTCAACCTTGGTTTTCTCGTTGGCAAACGCCAACGCCTTCAAAAAATCTGTGGGTGCTTCCCCAAGCGTTTTATAAGAAACTCCTGATACATGTGCTGAATCTATTGGAATAAGCCTTTCCGCATCGAAGAGTTCACCCAACTTAACAAGTATTTTCATGCAAACCTGTTTCGCCCAGCCTAACTCGCCATCATAGATGCGTTCTTCCTCTTTCGTTAAATACATAGCCTAAACTTCCTGTTTCTTCAAAATTTTAATTAAACCCTTATGGGCGTCAACTTCCACTATTTCGCCCATTTTAATCTGGTTTATGTTTATTTGGTCAATCATGGGTATGTTTGCTATTACTACGCCAACTACAATGACGGGATCAGCCTTCTCGTTAACTATCGCTTTTGGCGCTAGTTTGTTCTTGGCTAAGGAGTATAAAACATAGCTGCCAACTGTTGAGCCGTGCCCATGGGGAAAACATAAAACCTTGTCTGTTACGCATTCGCCGTAGATGTCAAGGTTTTTTCCAATAACTTTCCCGGTTTTTGGGTCTATGTCCCCCAAGAAGCTTATGGGTTTTGTGGAAACCAAGGCTTCGGCTTTGCAGAAGCCCTCAACGATTCCCCGCCCCTTCAATATTATTTGCCGCGTCATTGTAATACACTTTAATAGGATATTTTTGCTGATGACGGTATCTCGCCTAATATTTCCCAGGCAGCCTTACCCACTGTTTCCCTAATATTCTCATGAGTGTAAACACGCAGTATATTAATAAAGCCCTTCAAAACTTCGAAAATGCTAGATATTTCGCTTAAGCGCTTCAGCTCTTTCCTTCCTTCACGTGTCTTATAACATATGGGAATTTCCATGGGCTCCATAAACATCGAATGGTAATAGGGCACTGAAGGCACTGTAGGAACATCTATTACTAAGGCATCTGAGTCTACATTGGCTTTTTTTGCAATTTTCTCCTTTATCTGGTTGCGGAATTCCTCAGCGCTGAAAATATTTGAAACCGTCCTATCTTTAACGTAGAAAGTTTGTTCGTAGGCGCATTTGAGCATTCTTCGCCTTTCAAGGTTTTTAATTATCTGGCTGGATTTTTTGCAGTTTTTAAGCATAGTCCAAACAGTGTAGTCGTCCATGGCCAGGTATTCCTCTGAAGTTTTGAAGCTTGTTAGGCCTAGTTCTTCGTTTGCCTTTTCTAGGGCCGCGGCAAGCATTATTTGAGCTGCTCTTCCAACGCGATGGAAGTATATGCTTTTAAAGGATTCGATGCGAGCTATTATGAAAGATTCCAAAGTTGATAATGCTCCCATATCTGCTGCCAAGTTTCCATCTAGAACGTCGAAGGTGTGGATTAAACGGAAAACATCTATAAACCCATACGCGGCGCCAGTGTGGTAGGTGTCTCTGACAACGAAGTCTAGTTTGTCAACATCTATGGAGCTGCTTATTATCTGGTTTAGAAAGGCTTTTTCGCTTTTATAGCGTTTGCCAACGGCGAGTTCTGCGATTTTTTCGGCATCGTACCCTAACTTGTTAAGGGCATCCCTTAATTCGCTGTTTCTAATTATCCACGAGGTCATGTCTTCATGGGTTTTATTAAGCTCCTTTGTTAGCAAATGCTCAAAAACATGGGAGAAGGGTCCGTGTCCCACATCGTGAAGCAAAGCTGCAATTCTAACCATTTCAGCTTCTTCTTCGTCAATGAGTTGTGAAATGTTGGGGTTTTCCGCAACCCTGCCAGCTAAATGCATAACGCCTACAGAATGTTCAAAACGTGTATGATTTGCTCCAGGATATACATATTCCGCACCAGCCAGTTGGCGTAGTCTACGTAGTCTTTGAACAGGGTAAGAATCGATTATTTCCTTCTCTTTCTCCGTTATATAGACATAACCGTAAAGTGGATCCTTTATTTCACCCCAATAAGTTTTGGGCATCACTGGTTCTCCCTATTTTGCTAAATAATTATTATTAATGCATGTTCACTCTTATAATGTCTAATGCCGAAACTTGGAGGATCCCACATTGGTGAAAAAGGGATTTTTCGTATGCGTTGAAGGCTTGGATGGATGTGGGAAAACAACCCAGGCAAAAATTCTTGTAAATAGGCTAAAGAAAAGAAGTTATGATGCCGTATACACTGCTGAACCCACTCACGGAAAAATAGGAAAGTTCATTAGAAGGTACTGTTTACATGGGGACAAACGTGCCTCAAGCGTTATTGAAGCTTTACTTTTTGCAGCCGACCGTTTTGAACACGTGGAAAAAGAGGTAATTCCCGCTCTTCAAGAGCGCAAAATCGTGGTTTCTGACCGTTATATTTACTCTTCTTTGGCTTATCAAGGTGCAGCTGGCCTTGATTTAGATTGGATTAAAAAGGTGAATGAGCATGCGCTAATGCCGGATTTGGCACTTTTTATAGACGTGAAACCAGAAATTGTAGTGCAACGGTTAAAACCCAAAAAATCCGTGATGGAAAACCTTGAAACTCAGCGTAGAGTTAGGGAACTTTATTTAAAATTTGCTGAAAATGGAGAACTTGTTAAAGTGGATGGAAACCGATCCAAGGCGGAGGTTGCTAAAGAAATTTTATCAATTGTATTGAGTTCTCTAGAAAAAGCTAACTTGTAGGGTTTAAACCGCTTTCAGAACCTTCTTTGAAAAGGATTCGTTGACTTTTTCAATAACTAAATTGATGAGGTCTTCGGGAGACGTATGCCTAGGGCCTCTTTCGTGAAAGATTTGCATTTCCATAGAGCCTTTATAAAATATTAGGCGAAGCATGTAGTAGTCGAATTTTAATGGGTTTCTGTCCTCGCCTTTCGCCTTGTAATATCGTATGGCGCAAAATAAATCTATTAATTGAAGAGGTTTTTTACGTATATGCTCTAATACTTTGTTTGTCTCCTCTGGGTCTAAATAGTTGAAACTGTCTGCTTCCGCTATTCCAAACTCTAATACTGCTTTGCATTGGGGTATTGAAGGCTTCGCAACTTCATCTAAGTTAAAGGTTTCGCCGTTTATTTTATGGAGAGTTCGTATTAGGGTTTGTTGTAGTTTCTTATTCGAGATGAATGTGGAAAAAAGAGCGATTTTATGTACGTTTTGGGGAAAATTTTCATAAAAACCCAACATTAAAATTCGCCTAAACTTTCTTAGTCTTTCTTATTTTCTCAAGGCTTTCCAAAAGTTCCGAAAGGGTCGCCCCAAGTTTCTGTAGTTCCTCCACACTTGTCTCTTGTTGCATTTTGCTTTGGACCTCTTGTATCTTGGCAAGCAAAGTATTTTCGAGGCTCTCTAAGGCGGCGGCGCTCGTTATTTTTGCTATTTCTCTTTCATCCTTAACCACAATAACTTTCTTTTCACATTTTGCACACCACAACTCGCCGCTTTTTAGCCTAAAAAGAGGCGATGCACATGCCGGACATGCCAACTCTGTGAGAGTTAACCCTTGGCGCAGTAAATCCGCCATGCGCTTAATGGTTTGCTCCTCAACGGTTTCTTCTTTCTGTGGCATTTTAGAACCCTAAGATAAATAGGTATAAAAGCCTATATAACTTGATTATCTGGAATAAGTGTGGTGGGCACTGTGGTTAAGAAGAAGAAAATGGAAGAATATGAGGAGAGGATAAAACAAGCTATGGTTGTTTTGGCAGAAGTTTCAGAGGATACAACAACGCCACGCAACATTAGAAGAGCGGCAAAAGACTCCATGGACGCGTTGCAGTCAACAGAGTTTACCCCCGCGGTAAGAGCCTCAAACGCTATATCCATGTTAGACGAGATTCTGCAGGATCCGAATATGCCTCCCTATACACGGGTAAAACTTTGGAATGTAATGAGCCTATTAGAAGCCATAAAAGATTAGCGAAACGTTAAAAGCCAGCATAGCTTTTAAAGTGAATATTCACTTGTTAAAAATGATTCGTTATTTGGAGTGAATTAGTTGAAGATCATACATTACAGTGAGGTTGAAGCTAAAGATGCTGATGAAGGGGCGTCCAAACTGAAGGTTAGGTGGTTGATTACGAAGGACATGGGTGCCGAAAATTTCGCCATGAGGTTATTCGAAATTGAACCAGGAGGCTACAGCCCCTTTCACAGCCACCCTTGGGAACATGAAGTCTTCATTTTAGAGGGCGAAGGCGTAGTTGTCGGTGTCGATGAAGAGAGAAGATTTAAACCTGGCGATGCCATTTTCGTACCTCCTAACGAGAAACATCAATTTAAAAATAATGGCAATAGAACTTTGAAATTTCTTTGTCTTGTGCCCCATAAAACTAAGTAAAATGTCCATGTCTATTTAAAAAGCAAATTTGTGTATGGTTTAAAACCGATTAAGTTCACGTTAGTTTCTTGAAATTTTTAATTCGTTAAAAATATATGCTGGTTGTTACATCTAGTTTTGGGTTTCAAAAGGAGCTAAAGGCTTTGAAGTATGATGTAATAATTGTCGGAGCAGGACCAGCAGGAATATTCTTAGCCCTTGAAATAGTAGGAAAAGCTAACCTTAATATTCTTATGGTTGATAGAGGCCCAGACATAGATCAAAGGAAGTGTCCAGCAAGTCGTGGTTTCGGGTGTGTGAACTGTGAACCGTGTGGTCTGCTGTCCGGTTGGGGTGGGGCTGGAGCTTTCAGCGATGGCAAATTAACTTTATCCACAGAAGTTGGCGGTTGGCTAAATCAGTACATTTCTGCAAAGGAACTCAGTGAACTGATAAATTATGTGGATAACGTTTACCTAGAATTTGGAGCACCAGAACGTGTTTATGGAGGAGAAGTTGAAAAGGTCGAGGAAATCGAGAGAAAAGCGTCTTTAGCCGGGTTAAAACTTATTCAGCAAAAAATTCGGCATATGGGCACTGAAAGATGTGCTCAAACCTTGCGGAAAATGCGCCAAGAATTGAACGGCAAAGTCGAAATTAAAATGAGAACAGACGTTAAGGGGCTTATAGTGAAAAACAACATTGTTGAAGGCGTTGAAACAGTTGAAGGCGAAAAATATTTTGGCAAATATGTGGTCGTGGCGCCTGGGAGAAGCGGGGCTGAATGGCTTCAAACAGAAGCCCAGGCCTTAGGCTTAAAAACGCTTAACAATCCTGTAGATGTGGGCGTAAGAGTTGAGGTTTTAGCTTCAGTCATGGAAGAATTGACAAATGCCCTTTACGAGCCGAAATTCGTTTATTACTCAAAATTCTTTGACGACCAAGTTAGGACTTTTTGTGTTGCACCCTATGGCGAAGTGATATCTGAATCCTACAATGGAGTTCTAACCGTTAACGGACAAAGTTATGCAGAGCGTAAAACAGAAAATACAAACTTTGCAATTTTGGTCAGCACATCCTTTACAGAACCCTTCAGGGATCCGATAGCCTATGGAAAGTATTTGGCAAGACTTTCAAATCTTCTCAGCGGAGGCATATTAATACAACGTTTAGGCGATTTAGAGGCCGGGAGACGTTCAACATCCGAGAGAATTGCCAGAAGTATTGTTACACCAACATTAAAGAATGCTACGCCTGGAGACTTAAGTTTTGTTTTGCCCTATCGTTATCTCGCCAACATTAGAGAAATGTTGGAGGCCTTAGACAAAATAGCCCCAGGCATCCACTCAAGGGACACTCTCCTTTACGGTGTTGAAGTTAAATTTTATTCCTCGCGGTTAGCGCTAAACAATGCGCTTGAAACGAAAATACATAATCTGTTCACTATCGGAGACGGAGCTGGAGTAACCAGAGGCTTGGTTCAAGCATCAGCCTCAGGGGTCCTTGTAGCAAGGGAGATAATAAAGAGGGAGAAACAGAAGGCTAAACAAAATGTCAATTGTTAAGGAGCTAAGCTGCTCCCATTGTGGTGCTCCAATATCTTTTGAACCTGGCGAAATAATAGCTACATGCAGATACTGCGGCTACACTGTTGTAATAGAAACTGGAAAGGTCTTCACTTTTGAGCACTCTATGTTGCTAAACAAGTATGACGCTGAGCAAATAGAAGAACGTGTTAAAGAGTGGATGCGTTCAGGCTTTCTAAAACCTACGGACCTTGCCCGAAAAGCGAAAATCACAGAAAAAACTCTAACTTACCTGCCTTTCTGGGTTGTGTCCGTGGATGCTGAAAGCACCTATAAAGGAGTATTTGAACGTATAAACCCGCCGCTGGTTAAGGAGGGAAAAATAGCCAAGAAATATGATTGGCTTATCCTTGCAAGGAAAGCGGCGGATTTTCCAACAAAAGAGTATGATGTGCCCTTAGAGGGGAAGGTTCCCTACGACTTTAGGAAAATTGAGGGTTTCGCCAAGGTTCTAAACAGTGAAATAGACAAGGAGGAAGCGGTGGAAAAGGCAAAGCAGGAAATCGAGGAGCATCACCGTTATTTAGCTCAGCAAGATGTTGACAAAATTATCGAAATGAAAAATGAGTTAAAAATAAACCAAACAATCTACTTACACGCGCCTATATGGTTCATGAAATATGATTATAAAGGCAAAAATTACGTTTTGTGGATGGACGGCGCAACGGGAACAGTCATAAAAGGTGACATCCCCCCGGCAAAATTCAGAATATTCTAAGCATTGTTCGAGTTTTGGCCGGCATTTCTAAATGTTTTTTATCTGCGACTATTAAGTACTCTTAGAGGCTTGAAGGCATAATGAGTGAAAAAATAATCGGTCGTGGTACATGGTACGATAAAATGGCTGCAAAGGTTATTGAAAGGGAGAAGAAACTGGGCAGAAGCCTGGACATGGTAAGAACTGAGATGGGACTTGGGGCCTCCGGCTTCCCCCATATTGGAAGTTTAGGGGATGCTGTTCGTTCCTACGCTGTGACTTTGGCTTTGAGGGAGCAAGGCTACCGTTCAGAGCTTATAGCCTTCTGCGACGACAAAGATGGACTGCGTAAGGTTCCGACAGGACTGCCAAAATTCCTAGAGAAATACTTAGGTTTTCCAGTCACCAGCATTCCAGACCCCTTCGGATGCCACGAAAGTTACGGTAAACACATGAGTTCACTGTTGCTTGAGGCCTTAGATAAATGTGGCATAAAATACCATTATCTCTCCGCAAAAGATGCCTATGAAAAAGGAATACTGAATAACGAGATTCGGACGTTGCTTTTAAACGCAAAGAGAGTCGGCGAAATAGTCAAGGAAGAGGTGGGACAAGAAAGGTATAGGGAGGTTCTACCATACTTCCCGGTATGCAGGAACTGCGGGCGCATATACACCACCAAAGCCCTAGAATATCTGCCAGATGAAAGCAAGGTCCTCTATGTATGCGAAGGAATGGAGATTAAGGGAAGATGGATTGAAGGTTGCGGTTTTAAAGGCGAAGCCGACGTGACCAAGGGCGAGGGCAAACTAAGCTGGAAAGGCGAGTTCGCGGCAAGATGGAAAGCCCTTGACATAAGATTTGAAGCCTACGGAAAAGACATAGCCGACTCGGTTAGAGTAAACGACAGAATTTGCCGTGAAATACTGGGCTATGAGCCGCCGTCGCACGCAACCTACGAAATGTTTCTGGACAAGAGTGGAAGGAAAATTTCGAAATCCACGGGTAACGTGTTCACTCCGCAAGTCTGGTTTAGATATGGTTCTCCCCAGTCGCTGCTTCTGCTCATGCTTAAAAGGTTCGTTGGAACCCGCACTTTAGATGTAACAGACATACCCCTATACATGAACGAAATAGACCATTTAGAAGACTTGTACTTCGATAGAAAAACGCTCCCAGACAAGAAGGAGTTGGCTAAACTCCGAGGCCTCTACGAATACTGCTGGCTTCTCAAGCCTCCAGAAAAGCCTAGCATTCACGTGCCTTACAACCTCCTGACTTTTTTGGCCAAAATTGCACCTAAAGAAAGAGAAATAGACTTTATCGTTGAAAAACTTAGAGGTTATGGGTATCTACAGAAGGGTCAACAAGCAGACGAAGACTTGAAGAAAAGAATTGAGTATGCCCTTAACTGGGTGCGAGACTTTGAAGAAATACGCGAAACAGCAGTAAGTCTTAACGAAAACGAGAGAAAAGCAGTCTCAGAGCTTATGGAGGTTCTAAAAAATGAAAACGAAGCAGAGAAAATACAAAACGCCATATTTAACACTGCAAAAAAACATAGTCTGCAACCGTCTAGCTTCTTCAAAACCTTATACACCATCCTCATAGGAGTGCCACAAGGGCCAAGACTTGGACCATATATTCTAGCTATGGGAAAGCAAAACGTAATTGAGGCTTTGGAAAGGACATTAAAAAGTCAAAATTAATTATAACCTTAAGCTTTCGCTTATGCAAGGCAAGCTACTCATAGGCTTAATTTCTTCAACTGTAACCTAAAAGGACTTTTGCTTTTTGGCTGTTTTCAACCGGCAATCGCGTCATTTTAGCAGTCTACTAACCTGCAAATCGGCCGTAAAGAAGCTGCATTATTTTTAACGAACTAAAATCATATAAAATTGGGTGTACGGAAACGTTATAATCCTCAAAAGGTGATGCCTGTGGATAAGGTGCCCTTCGTCTATGGAACACCTGACGAGGTTACTGGAAGCTTGAAAATTGTTAAAGCCTTTTTCCGCCACGTCGTCATGAATTTTCAGGTTCCCCCAGCGGCTTTCGCGGAAAAAGTCATACCTTACTTTAAAGAGTGGTAAAGCCAGAAGAAAATACTAAACCAATTTTATGTTGTTTTCATTTTTGCAAAATTTTAGCTAGCATTAAAAATAAATGCACAAAATTTAAGTACAAACTGGCTTCTAAGCCTCAACTCTAAAAGGAGGGCAACCGTATTGGAAATAAAAAAGGTAACCATAATTGGAGCAGGGCTTATGGGACATGGAATAGCCCAAGTTTCAGCCCAAGTTGCAAAGTTTGAGGTAAGCATGGTGGACGTTAAGCAGGAGTTCATTAATAGGGGCATGGCTATGATAAAGGATAGTCTAGAGAGATTTCTAAAAAAGGGCACAATTACAGAGGATCAAGTTAAAGAAACTTTGGAGCGAATCCATCCAACATTGAATCTAAAAGACGCTGTTGCTGATGCAGATCTAGTTATTGAAGCTGTTTCAGAAAATTTAAAGCTTAAAAAGGATCTATTTTCAGAAATAGACAAAATTTCTAAGCCTGATGCAATTTTTGCTTCAAATACTTCATCTATCAGCATAACAGAACTTGCTTCATCCACAAATCGTCCTGAAAAATTTTGCGGGATGCATTTTTTTAATCCCCCCCAACTAATGAAACTGGTGGAGGTCATTCGCGGGGTGCGTACATCTGATGAAACGGTTAGAACTGTGGTAGAGGTTGTCAAAAAAATGGATAAAGAGCCTATAGTTGTCAAGAAGGATTGCCCAGGCTTTATAGTGAATAGAATTCTAGTTCCAGCTTTAAATGAAGCGGTTTCCCTTGTCTGGGAAGGAATAGCTGAACCAGAAGAAATAGACAAAGCAATAAAACTGGGACTAAATTGGCCTATGGGTCCATTGACTCTCCTC
This sequence comes from Bathyarchaeia archaeon, assembly GCA_038849025.1. GTDB lineage: Archaea > Thermoproteota > Bathyarchaeia > Bathyarchaeales > Bathycorpusculaceae > WUQU01. The sequence goes on along the minus strand of JAWCNE010000002.1, from coordinate 61,688 downwards.
GATTATCTCGGATTAGATACGCATCTTGCCATAAGTGAAGTCTTCCGCGAAAACCTCGGTGAGAAATACGCTCCACCACAGTTGCTAAGGCAGATGGTTAGCGCTGGTCTTTTGGGAAGAAAAACCGGAAAGGGCTTTTACGATTGGACCCAAAAGAAGTAATGGTTCGTGAGGTTTATGGAATTAAAAAACACGCTATACGAGAAGAAGGACGGAATAGCAACCATAACCATAAACCGTCCGGCAACTCTAAACGTTCTAAACGAAGAAACCATGCTGGAAATTCTCTCGGAACTGGAAGACGCGGAAAAAGACGAAAACATAAAAGTTGTAGTCATTACCGGAGCTGGTGAAAAAGCTTTTTGCGCTGGCTTAGACCTAAAGTCTGTTAAAGAAATTTATCCTGTGAAAATGTGGGAGCTTTCAAGACTTTTGCATAAGTTGACCCTTGCCATCGAAGAGAATGCAAAACCGACAATCGCGGCAATTAATGGCTTTGCCCTCGGGGGAGGATTAGAAGTTGCAATAGCTTGTGACATTAGAGTAGCTTCAGAAAACGCTAAAGTTGGATTACCAGAAGTGAATGTAGGTTTGATTCCTGGAGGCGGAGGGACTCAGCGATTACCCCGCTTAGTTGGAAAAGGAATAGCAAAAGAGCTGATATTTACCGGTAAAATGATTGATGCTAAAACAGCTGAAACATTAGGACTAATTAATAAGGTTGTGCCTTCTGGAGAGTTAAAATCGGCAGTTGAAACGCTTGCTAAAGAACTATTAACCAAGCCTCCCTTAGCCTTAAAATTAGCGAAAGAACTAATTAACATTAGCACTGAAATCGATCTAAAAATCGGATTGGCGCATGAGGCTAAAGCTTCTGGAATTCTGGCTTCAACTAATGATTTTAAAGAGGGAATAACCTCATTTCTGGAAAAGAGAAAACCCGAGTTCAAAGGAAAATAGTGTGACATAAAGCGAAATCTAAACCAAGAAATGAAAAGGGTATATTTTATAAAACTAACCTCGTTATTATCAGCGGTATTTAAATGCCTTAAGTTAAAGGCAAAGTTGCCATAATTGGTGTAAGCCGTACCAAATTTGGTGAGCATTGGGATAAGGGCGTTGGAGATTTAATTACAGAAGTTTGTTAGGAGACTTTCGAGGACTCTGGTGCAGATATTTTGTCAGTGAAAAAAGTTTGTGGGAAACACGGCATTAACAGGCGCAAAAATGGCTTTAACCCTCAAAGGAATTGAGAAAAACCGCTGAGATGTTGTCAAATAAGGTTTCGCTGTCTCGAGTTTGCAAGCGACCCGATTTTAAGATTTTGCCGATGCTATATTTATTCCCCATAAAGATCCGAAGAGATTTCCTTCGGTTAAAAATACCTTGGGAATCTTGAAGAAAGTTGATCTTATAAAAGACGTTTACAGGATGCCGCACAACTTTACTGAGCTTTCCTGATCAATTTCTATTTGATTGGGCGCAGAATGCTTTTCAGCTTAAAAGAGAGAAAGTTAACAACTCCTCTGGTTCGATTTTATCCCTTGGAGGGTACCTCGTATAGAACTCCATCCTCCGATAACACCAGTACACTGCCGCACTTCAAGCATTTATAGTATCTGTTCACTCCCCTTTCGCCTTTCTGCTCGCCTAAAAGCTCAACTTTACTGTGGAAACATTTAGGCTCAGAAGACGTATTACTCAACATTAATCACAATAATTCTTAACCCTTTTTTCTTGCATTTAAAATTTTGCATACCTTCCATCGTTGCATTAGCCTCGTCAACGTAAAGAACAAATTTGCTGAGTTGCCAAGGCAATTAGACGGGCTAAAAAATTAATAGAAGATAGTTTTAAATCACATAACATTGTGAAAACGTAAGGTTCTTCAACAAGTTAAAGACCTTAACAGTTAGGGCCCGTAGTCTAGCACGGATTAGGACGCTGGCCTGCGGAGCCGGAGATCCTGGGTTCAAATCCCAGCGGGCCCGCCAAAATCTTTCCGTTTTCAGCAAAAGAAAGCTATTATGGGATTTTTTTCTTTTTCCTGTGGATTTTTACAGTTTTGATTTAAATCCCTAAAAATTAGTCGAAAAGATGAAATAAAATAAAATTTTAGCTTTTTGAAGATCTTTATGTTTATTCAAAATTTTGATTGCCTATTCATAAACCTTTATTGCACCGCTATTTTAGGTATAGCGAGGGAAAATTTTGGAAAATCCTTTACCTTCCCTTGAGATTGGCCGTTTTTTCTTTTTGCCTGGTAAAAAACTTGGCGGCTTATTCGTTGTAGCAGAGACTGGACATGGTGTTCTTCGGCAGACTTTAGATTTTTGCGCTAAAAATAACGCGAGATTGAAACATTTAAACTTGTCGATGGCGAGAAACACGGAAGAGGATAAGAATTTCTTAATTTTCTTAGACTTAACGGACTGTAATGTTCCATTGGAAAGACTTGCAGAGAAAATTAAAAGCATTAAGGCTGTAAAAGGGGTAAAGGCGATCCGACAACAAGCGGAAGGCTTCATTGCCGACACCGTATCAAACATACTTTTGGCAGGCGGTGAAAGGGCAATAATCCTTCGAAAAACACTTTGTGAAAGTTTTATACGCGGAATTAGAGAGCGGTTCGGCTCTGCTGGTGAAGTCTTCCTCTACTATAACGGGTTAGAAATGGGCATGAACGCAGCTGAAAAGCATGTTGAAATGGGCAAGGAAATTGGATTAACCGACTCTTCACAGATATGCAAATGCATGGGCGCACCTATATTCACCGCTGTAGGCTTTGGGCAGATGGCGATAGAAAAATTGCTGTTGGACCCACCTTACGCACTCGCACATGTTTATGACAGCTTCGAATGCCAATTAGCGCCGGAAACCCAGAAAAAGCCCTACAGCCACTTCATCCGCGGCATAATAGCAGGATATCTAACAAAAGTTTTAGGCATAAAAATGAAAGTTGAAGAAACAAGGTGCATAGCAAAAGGCGACCCAAACTGCACCTTTGAAGCTAAACCAGAAAAGTAAGCTATATTCTTCATTTAAAATTAAATAAACAATTTTATAGGCTAAATTTAAATATAAACAAAATTTTAGCAAAAACTCTAAAATAAGACATAAAAACTAATTAAAATTTAATCGAGCTCCCAGATAAGCTGCTAAAATCGTAAAATTGGAGAACAACAATAGTTGTGCGCGTGTAGAAATTAATAAATGTTTAAAATTCTAGTTTAGAAAGTAGGTGAAATCGTTGAGCATTTCAAGGGAACAGTTAGCTAAGATTATGGATTCTACGCTTGTTAAGGCTACTGCTACAAAAAGCGATATTGAAAAGCTTTGCAAAGAAGCAATTAAATATGGCTTTAGATGCGTGGTTGTTAATCCCACCTATGTGAAGCTTGCCTCATCCATGCTTGAAAAATCTAGCGTCAAAGTTTGCTCCACTGTGGGCTTTCCCTTAGGTGTTTCCTTGCCTGAAATAAAGGCTGTGGAAGCTGTTAAGGCTGTTGAAGACGGCGCAAGCGAGTTAGACATGGTTATCAACCTGAGCGCTTTAAAGTCTGGAGACTACGAGCTGGTTAGAAGGGATATAATCGCGGTGGTTGATGTTAAACGCTTATCTTCAGACGTGATTGTTAAAGTGATTATTGAAACATCACAATTAACAACGGAGGAGAAGATAACCGCATGCACGCTTGCTAAAGAAGCTGGTGCAGACTTTGTTAAAACTTCAACCGGTTTGTTTGGTAAAGGCGCTACTGTTGAAGATGTAAAGCTGATGCGTCGAGTGGTTAGTAAGGATATGGGTGTCAAGGCTGCTGGAGGGATAAGAACATATGCTGATGCAGTAGCCATGATCGAGGCTGGCGCCAACAGAATTGGAACAAGTACAGCAGCTGCAGTGATTGAGGGGGCTCCCTAAAAGCTACATTTTCTCGGGAGCAACTACGCCTATAAGGTTTAAGGCGTTTCTCAAAACTATTCTAACCGCGTCAACTAAGGCAAGCCGCGCATCGCTGAGTTCTCGCGGTTCAGCTTTTATCACTGGAAAAGCATTGTAAAAAGTGTTGAATTTATCCGCTAAAGCATTGGCGAAATCAGCTATAAAATTCGGCTTAAGTGTCTCTGCAGCTTCTATGAAAACTTCTGGGAAGTTAGCTAAAGCCAAAACAAGCTCATGTTCAAGTTTTTCTTTAAATAAATCGTATGAAGGTTTCTCCGGCTTTCTTGACGCTTTGCGAAGTATGCTACATGCTCTGGCATGCGAATATTGAATATATGGTGCGCTGTTTTTCTCAAAGTTAAGCACTCTGTCCCAGTTAAATTCAACAGGTTTTGATGGGTCAACTTCTACAAGGGCGTAGCGGACTGCTCCTATGCCGACGAACTCTGCAACTTTTCGCTTCTCTTCTTCTGGCAGTTGGGGTGAACGTTTTGAAACTTCTTCGTAGGCTCTCCTTACTGCTTCATCCATGACTTCATCTAGGGTTATATAGCGTCCCCTTCGGCTTGACATTTTATAGCCTGGCAAAGTTACTAGGTTGTAAGCAAAGTGGATAAGGTTGTCTGCGTGTTGGCTGTAGCCCAAAGCGTATAATGCTATTTTAAGCTGCGTTTGCGCGAGAGACTGTTCCATTCCTATAACGTTGATGCACTTGTCTGCTTTTTCAAACTTCCATAAGGTATAGGCAATGTCCCTTGTCGTGTAGAGAGTTGTACCATCAGCTCGCATAAGTGTTAAGGATGGAACAACGTAATCCTTCCTTAATCTAAGCTTTTCCCAAAGGTTTAAGGCTTTAACAACTTTTCCAGCGTCAAATTCGAGAACACCGCCGAGAACAAAGACATATGGTGTCTGCTTTAGTCTTTGAAGAACTTCTGTAACTAACCCGCTCCACACGAAATCACTTTCCCAGTCCCAAGAATCGTAAGAAACTCCTGCACGGCTTAGTGTTTCCCTAAACCCTTCTAAGCATAATTCGCTAACTTTTCTTATGAGCTGCTTTGCGCTTTCATTTCCCATTTCATATGCCTTGTTTAACTCATTCACCCTTTTTTCAGGATTTTCATCTTCACTTATCTTCTCAAGAAGCTTATCAAAAAGTTCTGGATATTTTTCCCTAAGCTCAAAAGCCACAGACATCCAATCATCCAATTTCCTGTTAATTTTTGTGATTTCCTCCTCTGCGGAAACCGCCTTGGCAAGTTCAAGCTCTTTTTTGAGCCTGCTTATTTCAACAATGCAGCTTGTTATGGTGTAGATTTTTCCGATAAAATGGTCTGGTTTTTCCGTTGGTTTTGGTCTTCCAAGCTTTTCATATCCATAAGCAATTACTGCTGTTTGTCGGCCGACATCATCCACGTAATAGTGGCGGGAGACTTTATATCCTCTAGAAGCGAGCATTCGGGCAAGGGCATCTCCAAGCATTGGATTTCTCGCTTGGCCTATATGTATAGGGTGGAGCGGATTAACGCTAGTATGTTCCAAGATAACTTTCAACGGCTTATCTGTTTTAACAAAGCCATATGCCGTGTCCAGCTGCCTAACCGATTCTATAGTTAACAGTGAAAATTTCGCAAAGTCTGCGTGAAAGTTTATATAGCCTCCGCCAGCAGCAGTCACGTCTTTGACTAATGCAAATTTTGACTTGTCCATGTTTTTTGCCAAGCGCTCAGCTAATACAAGAGGTTTTTCACCAACCTGTTTAGCCAACTCAAAACAAATGGAAGAGGCTAGCTGTCCAAAATCAATGGCCGGCGGCCTTTCAAAACCGAACTGCGAAGGGATTAATCCTATAGATTTTTTATCAAAAGCCCCTCTGAGTAGAGCTTCACATTCCTTTCGGAATTCTGCGAATGGGTTCTCTGAAATCATCGAATTTTAACCCTCTAGAGCGCTGAACACTCTTAAAATGCGAACACTAATATATCTAGATATAGCAATAGGCTAGAAGAAAATCAAAAAGGACTGGCTTGAATGCTATGAAGCCGAAAGTAGTTTTCACGGAAAAATGCTTGGAATACGGGTCTTGGCATATTGAAAGCCCAAAAAGAGTCAAAATAGCCTACGAAATTCTAAAAGAAAAAGGATACGAATTTCTAGAACCGGAACCGGCTAAAGAAGAAGACCTTCTTAAAGTTCACGAAGCCGCATATATTCAAAGGCTTAAAGAAGGCAACATAGAAGATGCTGACACTCCCGCATATGCAAATATCTACGAGTATGCTAAGCTCTCAGCCGGAGCCGCCATACTGGCAGCAAAGGTGAACGGGTTTTCTCTTATGCGGCCTCCTGGGCATCATGTGGGAAGGCGTGGTGCTGCGCTCGGGGCCTACACAAAAGGTTTTTGCTACATAAACAACATTGCAGTAGCTGTAAAATATCTTGATAAGCCAACGTTAATTTTGGATATAGATGGGCATCATGGAAATGGAACACAGGAAATCTTCTTCGGAGATTCAAAAGTTACTTTTATTTCGCTTCATAGATATCCCCACTATCCAGGTACAGGCTATTATTCTGAGGCTAATTGTTTGAACTTTCCGTTAGAGGCGGACTGCGGAGAAGAAGTTTACCTTAAAACCCTGAAAGAGGTGCTAGATAAAGTGGACCTAGAAAAGGTTGAAGTGGTGGCTGTTTCAGCAGGATTTGACGCTTATGCAGAAGATTTAGCCTCTTTAGGGTTAACCTATAAAAGCTATGGAGAAATAGGCAGAATTATAGCTGCTCTAAACAAGCCGACCTTCTTTGTTTTGGAAGGAGGATACGTCGGCGAAAACGTTGGAAAAGCCATAGATGAACTGCTCAAAAACTTCTAGTTAAAGTTGATCAACCTTGGGATGTCAAGTTTAACAGTGGCTTTATTGTTGCTTTTAAGCGGGTTATGGTGTGTTTACCTTTCGCCTGTAACTATCTACGGTCCCGGCGTCCCGAACACCGCGTGGCAAAGAATTTTCTATGAGCCTATTTTCCAGCCAAATGCTACTGTAGTCTATAATTTCACGGTGCAGACAGATCAGCATGTACGTATACAAATAAAGAATATTGAAGTCATTGCGCGAAGATTTTACACTGCATTTATTTATGATTCTAAAAGCAACTTGGTGTTTGAGAAGCAAAGCGATTCTGAACTCCCACTTGAGTACCTCCCCAATGAAACCGGGCTGCATATGCTGAACATTCATAATCAACCCTACGTCAACACTTCGCTTACTGTTGAAATAACCGGGTACTATGCACTTTTTAGACCTCTAACTTCGATAGGCCAACTTCTGGTTTTAATATCTCTCCCCATATATGTATTCGCTACGTCAGTTTTAACAAAAAGGTGGAAAATTATTGAAGTTTTAGTTTTGACAAGTGCCACAGTTTTATTGTTGAGCGGTTTATGGTCGTTATATTTATCACCCATCGAACATATTCTTCCGCCAAACTTAAGCGATGTAAACATCGCGTGGACTAAAAATTTCCCTGCTAGAGAATTCCAGCCAAATAGTGTTGTAGATTACAATTTCACTGCAGAAGAAGGACAATATGTCCAAGTGCAAATACACAATTTGTGGTTTACTGACTATAAGACAATCGAGTACATCCTATACGATTCCCAAAACAATATCATACTCGAGAATCATCTTGTATTTCCAGGTAATGTTGAATTCGGTTTTCTTTCAAAAACAACGGGGCAATATACACTTAGAATTCATAATCAACCCGACGTAATGACACAACTTATAGTAGAAATAACAGGGTATTACGCAACATTCAAACCACTAGCTTTTATCGGAGTTTTTCTCATCTTAATTTCCCTGCCATTGTACGGGTTAAGCGTATGGCTTATGGCGAAAAAAGAAAAAGGAAGCATTCAATCATCAATATGCTGTCCTTGAGCCTCAAATTTTATGAAGATGAACTGCATATTCTTATGCTATGAAACATATTGAGGGTAAAATTGCCGGAGCCATAATATTCGTTGGAGCAGTTCAATTCGTTTTATGCCTCATTATCGCAGAAGCTCTCTATCCAGCCTACAGCATTTCGGAAAACTATATCAGCGATTTAGGAGTTGGAGTATCCGCGCCAATTTTCAACTCTTCAGTTTTTGTTTTAGGTTTAGTTGCTGTTGTAAGCGCATCCTTCATGCGAAGTTTTGTTCAAGACAAAATCTTTATTTTTTTCTTGGCTTTGTGTGGAATAGGCGCCATGGGAGTAGGCATTTTTCCAGAAAACTACGGCGTGATCCATACGCTTGTTTCTTTAATTGCCTTTCTTTTCGGGGCACTGTCCGCTATAAAGTCTTATAAAATTCAGAAACCCCCCTCATCCTATTTTGCGATTGTTTTGGGCTTAATCTCACTTGCAGCACTTGTGCTTTTTGCGGTTAGCGAAGTAAGTGATAAGTTGGCAATCGGGCACGCAGCATATTTTTACCTTGGTTTAGGTAAGGGCGGGATGGAACGCATTATAGCTTACCCAATTATCTTGTGGGCAATTGGTTTAGGCGGATACCTTATGGGAAAATCCTGAAAAAGTAAAACATCAAAAACCCTACAGCAACAAGTAATTGGGGTTTATTCATTAAGTTAAAGAATAAACATTGAATAAGTTTCGTAAAAAAGCGCTAAATACCGGTGTGCTTTCACACAATCTGCAGCAATTTTAATGTGAGGATCTCTTTCCATAAGCTTCTCTTTAATGAAACCAAGGCTATCATTGTTTTTCACGCATTTACGGATGGTCGAAAACTAAAGGTTAAGCTGGCTCCATATGTCCTCCGCTTTTCAACTGCGTTGTCCGCCAAACCGAAATGCGTGTAACATAAAATTTTAGGGTTAAGCCTAACCCCGTTTTCAAAGATTCTAAAGGTTTGTCTAACATTATCGGTGGAGGAGTGGCGGGTAGGGTTACTTTTAAATCTTCATGTAGACCCCCTGCGTTTTCCCTAGAAATAAGACTCCGTCACCGCTTTCGTAATAGCTCACATGATGAGGAGTATCCCCAAAGTCTCTACTACTTGAATTTCTAAACCGCCGCTCAAATCTACAACCATCCCGTCTACAGCTGGAGTCATTGCTCGGCTGGAACAAGAACTGGTTTGAAGATTTCCGCAAAATAGCCCAGCACTTTTCAGATTTCATCCATAACTTCTGGGGTTTTTAAAGTGTATATTCGTGTTTATATGTGTTTATATAAACTATGCAAAAAAGTTAAATAAAGTCATCTATGGAGATACTCATCCCCCCTCATAGGGGAAATGGAGTATTAGGAAATGGACGAGAAAGCTCTGGTTTCTTATTTAAAGATTTCTTCTAGGCATGTTGGAAGATTTTATCCAGTACTTCTGGACAAGTATGGTAACGTGATAGACGGCGCGCATCGCTTAGCAGCCGACGAGAACTGGCCAAAAATGATCCTCCCAAATATTAAAACAGAAGAGCAGCGCCTTATAGCCCGGATAATAAGCAATACCTGCAGGCGCCATGTAAGAGCGAGCGAAAAAACAGAAATACTTTCTAGGCTTGCAGAAATCTACCTAAAAAAGGGAATTAAACCGGGAAGTATAGCTCAAAAAATAGCTGAAGAAACAGGGATGAGCTACACTTGGGTAATGAAGTACTTACCAGGCAAGTTTAAAGACAGCGTGCAATCAGAACGAGCAAGTGCTGCTATAAGGCGTGTAGCCGTAAAAAATTCTAATTCAAGCATGTTTTCCTTTCAGCTTGAGGATCCTCCAAAAGAAGCAATTATCATAAAAGCCTATGGAAACACAAATTTTGTAAATGTACTGCTGGAAAAACAGTTATATTGGAAACTGGAAGAAAGATCAAAAGAACTTAAAATAACTCCCGAAAAACTGTTATATAACGCAGTGTTGATTATGTTGAAAACTCTCGCTATGTAATTGTGTTCCCTCGCTGCAAGTTTATTAGAGAGTAACCTTTAATTTATTGTAAGGCATAAAATTTTCAACATGGTGGTTTAAATGAAAAAGTTTGAGGTAGATTCTAAATATTTGCATGGTATGCTGGATCCGAAATACATCGGCAAACCGGAAGATGTCTTAAAAAAAGTTAGTGTCGAAATACTCGGCAAACCCGTTGAGGTCTACGATCTCTCCCATCCGTTTGGACTAGGGGTTCCTCTTTGGCCATATTTTGAGGATATTAAAATCGAAAGGATGCATTATCATGCAAAATCCCGTGTTTTGTCGCAAGTGCTTACGCACACGATGCATGTTTCAACCCATGCCGATTCTCCAGTGCATGTTGAAGAGGGTTTCCCATCGACAGAACAAATACCCATAGAGAGATACATGGGGAAAGGCGTCGTGGTTTCCATACCTAAGGACAAGTGGGAAATAATCACAGCTGAAGATCTTGAAAAAGCTGATCCGCCAATAGAAAAAGGGGACATAGTAATAGTGAACACTGGTTGGCACCGTTATTGGGGCGACACCGTTAAATACTTCTGTTATGCGCCGGGTTTCTACAAAGAGGCTGGAGAATGGTTCGTTAAGAAACAAGTTAAAGCGGTGGGCACTGATACGCAAGCGCTTGATCATCCATTGGCAACGAGGGAAGTTTGGGCCCAGCCAGGTGGCGACGAGAGAAACCGTGTTTTGCCGTGGCTTGCAGATGAATATAAAAAGGAGACAGGAAGAGATGTAACTGAAGACTTTCCATACTGGGAGCCTTGCCATAGGCTTCTGTTAACGCACGGTATAATGGGCTATGAAAACGTTGGAGGCGATATAGACAAAGTAACAGGCAAAAGGTGCACAATTATAGGCTTGCCCCTAAGATGGGCCGGCGGAGACGGTTCAATAGTAAGGCTAATAGCAATAGTAGAGAAAAAATAAAACATTTTTCGCTTCTAATTATAATCCATTTTTTTTACAAAATTTTCAGATCTTTTCAGTCGTTTGGGTTTGTAGACGTGAAGGCGTCAATTGCCTCTTGCACCAAAACTCATCCTCTCTGGCGTGTTTAGCTAAAAAATCAATATGGTTCTTGTCGTAAAATTGGGCTTCTGAGGAATAGTTCTGCGCGGCTTTCACCAACGCTTCTGCGCCTTTTAAACGGTATATTTTCATAACTTCTGCATCATCTTTAATACGCGACAAACTAAACAAAGCTTGGCCTACTTTTTCTCGGCAAATTCCCGCCCAGAAATTCAAGCTTTTTCTTTCAAAACGTTCAGCTAAAAGGTCTAGAACATTAAATGCCTCTTTGAACTTCTTATCCGCGTAATTTTTTGCAGCCTCCTTAAGTTGTTCTAGCTCTGAACTTCTAGGCGCGCCAATTTTTAATCGTATGCTCTCCTTTATAGGACCATTTTCAAAAACTCTTGTTACGAGTTTAACTAAATCTTCTTGGAAATTTATATTTATAAAACTCTTGAGTTCAGGATCCTTACTTTTCAATTCGCCGACTGTGGATACAAAGTTAACTGTAGATGACCCTCTTATTATATCGTCAGGTCTATCGCGTTCTAGCCAGCAAAGAGTTTCAGCAATCTGGGTGGTTGTAAGTCTTCTACACGAAAACATTAGAGGTTCCAACATGCCGTCCGAATGTATAGGGACGGCTATGCTTGATTTTCTAACGGCGTAAAACAAGTGTTCTAAAACCGCCGGTTGTACGAAGGGCGTATCGCATGGAAGTACAATGCAGTAGTCTGCTTCAGCCACTTTCAGTCCAGTTGTAACTGCCACAGCTGGGCCACTAATATTTGGGTAGCGCATGTCAGTGCATATTTTCACATGGTTGATTGAATAATTTCGCAAAACCGTAGAGTATTCAAGCTTTCGTGTTTCGTTGTTGACGCATATTATTATTTCTTCAACGAGGGGCGTTACTCTTTCGATAATGTGAACAAGGATGGGCTTGTTATGTATGTTTGCTAGAGCCTTATCCACCCATTGTTTCCCTTCTACTTGAAACCTTTTAGCTAGGCCTCCTGCAAGTATTATTGCTGCCTTTCTCACCGACATTTCCTCTTAATCAATTATCTATCTGGACTTTCCATAGCCAATTTCATTTTTAACAAGCTTAAGAAGAGAATCACCTTCACTGTTTAAGTCGATTATTGGTATTTTAATTTCACCTATTTCGCTTTTTTTCCTAGCAACCAACCCTGTTATCGCCAATATGGGTTGTTCTGTGCCTTTTAAGGTTCTAATAAGGTCCTCTGGATCCTTTGCGGTTATTATTTTGAAGATGTCCTTTCTTTTTGTGCATAGCGAATGAAAGCCTTCAATAAAAATTAAGTCTAAATTTTCCTTATCAAACAACCTGAGAATTTGATCTAAATCGTTTAGAGGAGCATCTGTTTTCTTGATTATAACCGTCTCTTTTGGCGAAACCGCCGCTATTACAACTGCTCCTGCTTGAGCATGCCGCCAAGTGTCCGTTCCCGGGGTATCTATGGAAAAATTCTCATGGTGTATATGCTTTATTGAGCCCACCTTATATCCTTCCTTTGAAATTCGCGACGTTAGATATTCAATTGTCGTTGTCTTGCCTGAATTGCTCGTCCCGACAACAGCTATTACGATCATATCGGGCTACTTCTCCTAACTGAGAAATTTTGTGAACTCTTCACAACCAAACAATGTGACTTCTATGTCTTCGCCTTTCCTTAAACTTTTTCCAGGAGAAATCAAAATGAAACCATTGGAGTCTAAAAATCTCCGCAAACTACCCGGTCCCCCAACAACAAGCTCTGCCATGAGATTTTTACCATCTTGCTTTAAGCGAACAGGCAAAAACCTATAGTGAAGTCTTTCGTCCGCCTCTAAGTTTTGGGTCATTTTCGCCTTGACTTTTGGAAGCAAACATTCTCTCTCTAAACCATTATAAAAGCAAATTAAAGGAGCAGCAAACAGGAAAAAGCCCGCCAAAGTAGATGCAATTAGCCCAGGCAACATTATTATGGGCTTACCTTTAACCAATCCAAACCCTGTTACTCTTCCAGGTTTCACTTTCACCCCGTGAACTATGACGCCGGGCTCTCCCATGGAATTTACTGCATCTGGAACAAAATCTTTCTCGCCGACGGAACAGCCTCCTATTGTAACTATTATATCTGCTTTCTCTGCGCCTTCATTAATTTTATTTTTCAGCTCAGAAAGGTCGTCTGGTGCTATGCCCAGCCTTATTGGAATGCCTCCCAACTTTGAGATCAAAAAGGAGATTATTAATGCATAATTGTCAACTATTCGTGTTGGCTCTTTCTTACTTAATTCGTAAAGTTCATTTCCCGTAGCTATAATTGCTACCTTTGGTTTCTTGAAAACTTTAACTTTCCTTACTCCGACGCCGGCTAAAAATCCAATGTCTTGCAACCTTAGGACATTTCCTTTTCTAAAAATTAAACTTCCCTCTTTTAAATCCTCGCCTTTTAAGGCTACATTTTCTCCCTTCTTGACGGCATGGCGTATTTCAATTTCATCATCATGCAAAATGGTGTTTTCAACCTTTATTACCGCGTCCGCTCCTTTTGGCAACGGCGCTCCACATGTAACGTAAATTGTTTGCCCTCGTACTAAGTTAAAGTCGGTTGGGGTGTTCCATGGATAAAGTTTACCAACGACTTTAAGTCTAACTGGATTATCCAAAGACGCATTCAATGCATCTTCGGATTTTATCGCATATCCATCAATTAAGGCTTGATCATTTGGAGGAATATTTACTTCTGACCTTATATCCTCAGCTAAAACACGCCCTACAGAACTCTCCACAAGAATCTTTTCATAACTTATAGGTTTTATATGTTTTGTTATTTCGAAGAGCTTCTTTAAGGCATCATCATAAGATATTAGTTTAAATGTCCTTTTTTGGTCCTTTCTCTGCATAAATTTCCCTTAACTAGAGAGAACAATTTAATTAGAATCTTAATAGAGTATAAATGTTTACACCTAAAGGGGGATTCGCCGTTCCTAAACTTGTGTCCGTGGTTGGAGGAAAACACTCCGGAAAGACTGCCGTGATAGCGCATCTAATTCCAGAGCTTAAGCTTCGAGGCTACAGCGTTGGCTCTGTTAAGGAAATGTCCAACGCTCAATGGGTTGATTATCCAGGTAAAGACACTTGGGAGCATGGTAAAGCTGGCGCTGAAATAGTAGTGGCTACACCCATTAACGAAACAGTGTTTTTTGTAAAGAAAAAGCTGAGCTTAAACAATTTAATGCATTTTCTAAAAGGACTTGATTATGTCGTTTTAGAAGGTTTTGCTCATGAAAAAAACATTGCAAGGATAGTTGCGGCAAAAGACGCAGATGAAGCTGAAAGATTTGCAGAAGGCCACGTAATTGCAATTTCGGGGTTAATAGCTGAATCAGAAGAAGAGACGAAAAAGGCGTTCAAGTTGAAAGTTCCAATATTAAACTGTAAAACCGACGCTGCAAAAATTGCAGACTTAGTTGAGAAGGAAGCATTTTCTTATCTTCCAGCGTGACTCACTGCGGAGAATGCGGTATAGCTCATGCAGCGAATTTACAAAAGGCTATTTTCGCGGGAACAGGAATGCTGAGAAACTGCCCATTACTAACGAAAAAGACGTTATTCTTGAAGTTAATGGAACAAGGTGCCCTTAAAAGTGTTCCCTTATGCTATAATCAAAAACATTGTGATGGGCATGGCCGCCTCTCTTAAGGATATCGATAAAATATGCGAGTTAAAAATTGTAGTTAAAAGGGATTAGAGTGGTCCCTTTTGAATTTTTCTTGGTTAAACCCCACCAAAACTCCATTGTCAAGCTTATGAACTATCACCTTGGCTTCGTAAATTTTTTCCAACACCTTTTCATTTATTGCCGTAGCTGGAGGTCCTTCGCTCACTACTTCACCACCATTTAGTATGATTACATTGTCTGCTACAAGAAACGTCTCGTTGGGATCATGGGTTGAAAAAATTATTGTTTTTCCAGAGTTAGCCATCTTACGAATTATACTGAGCACTCTTGCTTTGTTTCCCATGTCTAAATGGGCTGTGGGTTCATCTAAAATTAAGGTGTCAGATTCTTGAACTAGAGCCCTGGCTATAGAAATTAGTTTCTTTTCTCCACCGCTTAAAGTGGGTACTTTTCTATGAGATATGTTGTGCAAACATAGTTGAAGAAGAACCCTTTGTGCGGTTTCTTCATCTTTTTTATTGGGCATACTGAAGAAGCCGAGATGGGGGGTTCTGCCCATAAGTATGTATTCAAGAACTGTGTACGGAAATAGTGCGTCTTCTTCTTGAGGAACCCATGCTATTGTTCTGCTTAGAGAGTTAATATCAACTTCTTTTAGGTCTTCACCGTTCAAATAGATGTTACCTTCGTAAGGGCTTAACACTTTTAGCAAAACTTTGAAAAGCGTAGACTTGCCTGATCCATTGGGTCCAAGTAACGCAGTTATTTTGCCCTCAGGAATTTCTAATGATACTCCTTTTAGGATGTCCTTTTCGGAACTTGGATACCTATATTTTAGATTTTTAATGGATATTTTACTCATGAGGGGTCCCCCTAGAAAGGAATAAAACAAAAAGTATGGCGCCTAGAAAGGATGTGATTATGCCTAAGGGTATTTCGCCAGCCGATATTGTTCTTGCAATATCATCAAAAATTATCATCAATGTGGCGCCTAACAATATTGACGCCGGTATTATCCTGCTGCTTTCAGCCCCAAAGAGCTTTCTGCAAATATGCGGAACTGTTAATCCCATCCAACCTATGATCCCCGCAACAGATGTAACCGCAGCTGTGGCCACTACAGCAAAAGTGACAACGAATGCTCTAAGTTTTTTAGGATCTGCTCCTAAAGATACAACGATATCGTCGTCCAAAGTAAGTAGGTTTATTCGCCATCTAACAATAAGTAATAAAGCTATTCCTATGAGGGCTAATGGGGCTGTGTTTAGAAAATCCCTCCATGTAACTCCTGATAAACCCCCCAGAAGCCAAAACGTTAGTTCTGGCAACTGTTTCATAGGATCCGCTAAAAATTTCATAACCCCAACTCCCGCTGAGTAGACGGCTGAAACCGCTAACCCTGCAAGAACCAGCCTAAGAATTCTACCACCATACCTTATAGTTGAAGAAATCGCGTATGACGCCAAAAGCGCCGATAAACCAAAAAGCATTGAAAGAGCCTCCAACTTTAAGGGATCGCCTGGAAGTAAAAGTATGGCTAATGCAGCTCCAAACGCTGCGCCTTGACTGACGCCGAGAATTTCTGGACCAACCAACGGATTTCTGAAAGCTGATTGCATGGCAGCTCCTGCTACAGATAACGCCATTCCCAGCAGTGCGGCTGCTAATACTCGGGGCACTCTAATATTTAGTAAGATATTACTGCCTAATTCATCTAGAGTAATGTTAAATGGGTTTATGGTGTATCTGCCAACAAAAAAAATTGACAGTATTAATGTGATGGACAAGGCACATGCCATCAATAGGAAGCGAGTATTATAATTCAACTCTTGTTCCTCTTGAAATCATAAGTCTCCCGAAATCTCGTTCACTATCATGTTGGCCTCGTCCTCCTCTAGACCATACATTTCCATGTAAAATGTTTTGGCTTCGCCTGCGATGTCCAAGTTCCCAAAGATAGAGGGATTGATTTTCTTCGCCATCCACTTGAGCCCAATTATCCAACGTGATCCTGGGACGTCCCAACTGCCTAAAGCTGCCATATTACCGCAGTCGTGTGGAACTGCGTAAACCCTTCCATTTTTAACTGCAGAAATATCCTTCCAAGTAGCATTATTCAAGAGCCAATTTTTTACATCGCTTGGTGTTGGAGATTTAGAGTAAGTGACTAAAAATATTATGTCTGGGTTCCAGTTAGCTATTTGTTCAAAGGACACCGTGTTCCATCCTGTTCCGGGTAACTCTTTTGACAGAGGATAACCTCCTGCTGCCTCTATCATAAATGTCTGTAGCCACCCTTGCCCGGGAACCTGAAATGAAATTGTGCCTCCTTTAGTGTTATAGTATAATAGTAGAACGTTTTCGCGTTTTCCTTCAGTGGATATTTGTGAAAGAATTGAATAGTATGTTTCATTGTAGTAGTTGGCTATTTCTTCAGCTTTTATTTCGTCCATGAAAATCTTTCCTAAAACTTTAACATCTCGAATGTAAGTTTCCAGAGTTTCAAAATCGACGTAGACAACTTTAATTTTTAATGCTTCGAGCACATCGCCTAATTCTTTCATTGTAGACTTGAGTATAACCACGTCTGGTTCCATTTTAGCTAACTCTTCTGCACTAAGTTCCTCTGATGGGGTTGTAGCTATTTTAGATGCCATGTTGGGGTCAACCATCCTGAATAACGAAACATTCATGTTGCCGCTTATGGCGTAAAGTAAATTCTTAGCATTCGGAAACATGTATGCTACGGTTACAATGGGCCAAGAACCTTTGCCTGTTATTATCACCCTATTTATAGGTGTCTTTATCTGGACAGTTCGGCCTAACGCGTCGGTAATTGTTATGGAGCCTTCTTGGGCGCTTGGGTTTTGCCAAATTAAGTAAATTGTCGCAAAAGCGACTATTACCATAATGGCAATTGTTAGAACCAGAAGGCTTTTCCGCATATCACGAATAACCTCCCATGCCACTAATTAAACTGGGCGAGGATTACATGGCGTGTAGTAGCCCGCGCCGGAACATGCTCGGCAAAGGGTTTTCCCTTTTACCTTTACTATTTTATCTTCAACTGCCCATTCACCACATACGTCACACTGGGCTATTCCAGCTTCACTAAATTCTGAAAACGGCTCAACAGCCACTTCCTCAATCTTAAAAAATGACTCGTCTAAAAGTAACACTTCTCTGTTAATTTCTTCTTCACAGTGGTTAAACTTTCTCTTTCGCATAACCCAGTCGTTAACGCGGAGCGGCAAAGACTCTTGCTTTAAGGCTAACCTTACCCCCTTCTTTGTGTCCGATCTTGCAAGACATATTGCAAGCTTCCCAAAATCCTTAACATGTAGCGAATCGTGACCGGTTGTGCAACCAGTACTTGCTTGAACGCCATCAGCTAGACAAAGGGTTGTCTCCACCACTGCGAAAAGCCTCTTGTCGCCTTTAGGGAGGCCCAGCCTTTTCAAGCCAATTTGACCCATTCGAATTCCAAGGGCCACCCCCGGAGAAAGATGTCCGTGAAGGGCTGTGGCCAATTTGATTACGTCTTCCATATCTTTTACACCTTGCAGTGCTACTTCGGCGGCGATATTATAAATTTGTAACATCGATATAAAAGCTTTATATCTTTAAAGGCCAACCTTGTCGACGGGATATACAATGCCCGCGTTGCGGAACTTTCTAAAAGTGTTAGAGAGATAACCCTTGCAAGCCTTACTCCAAGCATTTTCGGATCCGTTGGTTAGGCTTGCCATCACAAAATGGGCAGCATCAAAAATAATGGATAACTGAAATTTTCAAATAATTCCCTAAAAGGGGAATGCGCTACAATTTCAAAATCAGTAAGCATAGGGTTATAAAACTGCTACAAAGTTTAAAAGATAGAAATTGAACAATTTATCGCGTTATATATCCTGGGTCTCATATTTGTGGGTTTTAAGGAATTTTTCCACTTTTTCCGCAATTTTTACATACATTACAATAAGCCTTTTTCCTTCCATTGTTAATTCTGAAGATCCTCCGGCAATTCCACCGCGATGTCTCTTAACCAGCTTAAACCCTAAACGTTTTTCTGCAAGCGAAATTCTGTGAAGGGCATACCTGTAAGACATTCCTAAATTTTTAGAGGCAACAAGAATAGAACCATACTTTTCAATAGCCCTCAAAAGACTCACAAGACCCTCACCTAAAATTGCTTCATTGTTCTCATTAACAAACCATATTTTGACTTTTGGATATAAAGTAACAGGCATTTTATCCACGCATATATTTTGTGCTGCTTTGTATTTAATTGGTTAGCTATATTAAAATGGTTTAAAGTGGAAAAGGCAGTTTTCTATTAAGGAATGAAAGTGTTAGCTGTACCAAAGAAATTCTGGGGTGAACAGCAACGTTTAAAAAGTCGCAACCTAAAAAAGTTAACCTAAACTCAAGAGATGGTTCAATATGTTCATAGATGCTTTAATTAGTGGAATAATTTTTGGATGCATCTATGCTTTGGTAGCCAGTGGGTTCTCGGTGTCGCTTGGTTTTACGAAAATGTTGAATCTTGCTCATGGAGAGGTTATGATATTTGCTTCATATTTCTGTTATTTCCTCTTCAAATCATTTAGTTTAGACCCTTTCTTATCATTACTTATTATATTACCAGTCTACTTCTCAGTAGGTTTTGTTTTCTACAAAGGATTATTAAAATATTCAAGCAAAAGTAGCTCGGAGGGGATATTGCTTTTATTCATTGCAATATCGACGATCTTGCAAAATCTTGGGCTTTTGTTCTGGTTACCAACTCAAAGGTCAATAACCCTCGAGTATGCAGCATCACCGATTATGCTTTTTGGAGTCGCTATTCCTCCTATATATTTAATTGGTGGAATTGCCGGATTTGCAGCGATATTTGTGTTACATATTTTCCTAACTAAAACTAGAACTGGAATGGCGATACGTGCTATTCCCCAAGATTCTGATCTTGCGCGTGCATGCGGAATAAATTCTTACTTTATGGGCCGAATAGCGTTTGGTCTTGCATTTTTATGCTGCGGGTTAGCTGGGGTAATGGTGGCAGTAATGTTTACCTTTAATCCTGCAAGTGGAGTGACTTACCTCTTAATCGCGTTAGCTGTTGTAGTGTTGGGCGGATTGGGCAGTATTTTTGGTTGTCTCGCGGGAGGATTAGTAATAGGAATTGCTGGGTCTTTAGGCGCATATTTTTTCGGCTCTGGGGTCCAGCTGCTCATAAGTTACATAATTTTCTTGATTGTGCTCTTAATTAGACCAAAGGGGCTATTTGGGCGATATGTGCTCTAACTATGCAAAAATATTAGGATCCAAAACATCAAAACTCTCAATAATCCTAGTAGTCGGTGTCCTTTTAATTTTGCTTCCTAGAATAGCTACTCTTTACATGGTTGTTTTAGCCTTCTATTTTTTTGTTTACTTAACTTTGGCGCAGAGCTGGAATTTAGCCGGAGGCTATTGCAACTTGATCAGTTTAGGGCAAGGAGCGTTCGCCGGCTTAGGAGCTTACACTACTTTTTTGCTTTATTTTAGCGGGGTACCTGTAGAATTTGGTTTAATTGCCGGTGGCCTTATAGCTGCTTTTTTGGCCTTTCTGCTTTCTAAGCCTTTATTCAGATTACGAGGCGTGTACTTTACAATAGGCACACTAGCTCTCGTCGAAATCTTAAAACTGATAGTAATAAGACTTCCATACCTAGGTGGAAGTTGGGGTTTACATATAACATCCCCACCACCCTATTACTCATCCATGTATCTTTACTATTTATCGTTGATTTTCGGGGTCACAGCATGTCTTGTAATGTGGAAAATTGTAACGTCAAGAATGGGATGGGCTTTAAAATGTATTCGAAGCGATGAAGATGAAAGCGAATTGGTCGGTATCAATACTTATCGATACAAAGTTTACGCATTCATTTTCCACGCATTCTTTGCTTCAGTTATGGGAGGCTTATTGGCGCTTTACACTCTTCATATAGAGCCCTATTCTATTTTCAGCTTAGCGCTATCCATAGAAGCGTTAACAATTACTCTGATTGGCGGAAGGGGTACCTTTCTAGGACCATTTGTTGGCGCTGCAATTATGGTGGTGCTATCACATTTCCTTGCAGCTTACTACACACTTCACCTTGTCATCCTAGGCGCTATATTGCTAGTGATTATACTTTTCTTTCCTGACGGCTTGATTGGGAGACTACAAAGGAAATTTAATATGAAAATTCCATAATATGACCAACTCATTGTCCAAAGTAAGCTTTTCTAATTTCCTCATCATCAACTTGGTCGCGGTTTCCTTTCCAAACAATCCTCCCTTTTCTCATTATATACAATCTGTCACATATCTGTATAGCTCTGCGTAAGTTTTGATCTACTATCATAACTGTAATGCCTTTAGACTTTAACTCTTTTATCACTTTATATATTTGAGTTGTGACTATAGGACTTAACCCTAAAGAAATTTCGTCAAAGATACAAAGTTTAGGTCTTAAAATTAAAGCACGTGCAATGGATAACATTTGTTGTTCGCCGCCACTTAATGTGCCTGCCATTTGCTTCTTTCTCTCTTTTAGAATCGGGAAAAGCCTGTAAACCTCTTCAAGGGTCTCTTCGAATTTTTCTTTAGCTTCCGGGGTGGATGCAGCTACCCATAAATTTTCTAAAACTGACAAATAAGGAAAGACTCTTTTTCCCTCTAAAAGACAAACAATTCCCATTTTTGCAATTTCATGAGCTTCTAATTTTTCAATATTTTTGCCTTGATATTTGATGCTGCCGTTTTTGGGGTGAAGCAAACCCGCTATAGTTTTAATAGTTGTTGTTTTGCCGGCAGAATTCTGTCCCCCGAGAAAAACGATCTCACCCTTATTAACTTCTAAACTTACATCATATAAAACGTGAAGTGGTCCGTAAAAAACATCTATGTTATTAACGGTTAGCATTTTAGTCACCTATGTATGCTTTCACCACTTCGTCACATTTCAATACGTTGCACGCTTCCCCTTCCGCTATTTTTCTCCCCTCATTTAAACAAATAAGCCTATCACATGTTTCGCTAACAGCCTCTATTATGTGTTCAACCCAAACTATGGTTATTTTCCACTCTTTGTTTATACGTTCTATGAGGGATTGGATCTGCTTAATTTCCAATTCACTTACACCAGCTGCTATTTCATCTAAAAGCAACAATTTTGGTTTAATATTCAAGGCTCTTGCCAATTCAAGCAGTTTTAACTGAACTCCGGTTAATTTTCCTGGAAACTCATTTTTAACATCTGATAAGCCCACAAACTCCAATAGTTCAGTAGCGTTTTTCTCAGATTCTTCTTCCCGCATTTTACCTCCGAAAATGCCTCCCATCATGGTGTTTTCCAAAACTGTCAAGTTAAAGAAAGGTTTAGGAATCTGGTTTGTTTTGGCAATCCCTAATTGCGCTGTTTTATTTGGTGCCAATCCCGTTATTCTTTTTCCTTTGAAAAATATGACGCCGCTGGACGGCGGATAAAATCCAACTATTAAATTTAAAAATGTTGATTTTCCAGACCCGTTAGGACCCACTAACCCCACAATCTCGTTTTCTCTAATTTGGCAATTAAAATTTTCAAGGGCGACCAAACCAACAAACTTTTTAGTTAGATTTTTGCATTCCAATATTGTTTGCATGTGCTTTTTATAAAAATTTCAACTTTAAATATTTTTTCTACCCCACAAAGTTATTACCGAAATCTTTTTTTACGGGTTACATTAAAACACATAACCGGCGGTTAACATGAATAAAAAAGCAATAACAAAAATGCAAGCAGCAATTTTGGCAATAATAATCATAGTTGTTGTGATAGCCGGTGTTGTGGCTTACATTTACATGGCGCCTCCACAAGAAGAAATTAAAATCGGTGCTTCTGTTCCTATGAGCGGGGATTTGGCTACTTGGGGTAAATACCTCAGCTTTGGCTACCAGTACATTGTGGACAAAATCAATAAGGAAGAAGGCGGAATTTACATAGAAGACGTGGGCAGAAAATTGCCTGTAAAACTAATTTTGTACGATGACGAGAGTAGCCCGGACAAATGTGCTAAAAATACTGAACGGTTAATACTTGAAGATAAAGTCGTTGCTCTGCTCAGTTCCGGGACTCCTCCGGTAGGAATACCTGGCTGTCAAGTTGCCGAGAGATATCATGTGCCTATCATAACTGCTTCATTACCGTTAGAAGTTGTTCAAGAAATGTTGCCGGAGCGCGAATACACTTGGAACATCTTCTTTTCATTGGCAGACCCCGAAGTAAGTATAGTGGCCCGCTATTTTCAAGCCTTAGAAAGCGTGCCGGCGGGGACAAACAACAAAAAGTTAGTTCTATTCTTAGAAGATTCGCCGGAAGGAGTAGCCTTCGGTAATCTATACAAGAAGTTTGCTGCCGACTATGGATATCAGGTAGTGTATGAAGTGGCTATTCCTAGCGGTACTACTGATTTTACGGATATGATACGTAAGGCACAAGCTACAGGAGCAGATATCGTTATGGGCTTAATGATACCCCCCGAGGGCTGGGCAATGATTAAACAAGCTTACTCTTTGGGATGGAGGCCTAAATTTATGGCAATCTCAAAAGCTTTTGAACCATATGACTTTATCGCGGCTGTGGGAGAGAAAATAAGTAACGGGACATGTCACTTGGGTTTCTGGGCTCCGTGGCTATATCCGGGAGCACAAGATTTGGCCGATGCGTACATGGAAAAGTATAACGAAATGTGGAGTCAACACATAGGCGATGCTGCTGCAGCCGCGCAGGTTCTGATGGATGCCATTAAAA
The DNA here is from genome assembly GCA_038849025.1 of Bathyarchaeia archaeon. GTDB lineage: Archaea > Thermoproteota > Bathyarchaeia > Bathyarchaeales > Bathycorpusculaceae > WUQU01. The sequence goes on along the minus strand of JAWCNE010000002.1, from coordinate 38,237 downwards.
GGGCAGCCTCTCGCGATCCTGCAAAAATTCATGAGGCAATAAAAGATACGGATTTAATGACGGTTAATGGGCGCATTAAATTCGAGTTAGACCCTGACAATCCCTATTATCATCAATGCATATTGCCAGCCTTTATGATGCAATGGCAGAACGGAGAATTTAAGACAGTATGGCCTCGAGAGATGGCCAACTCTGAATTCTGGTATCCCATGCCACCTTAAAGTTCCATCTTTTCCCTTTTTTATTTAAAAGTTCATTTGCTTTTCAGCTCACGGTATGTAGCCAATTGCGTCTATTTCTACCAGAAATTCGGGCCTTGCTAAACTTGCAACAATCGCTACAGTGCTTGCTGGCGGATTTTCAACCAGTGAAGGGGCGTATTTCTGGTAGTACTCTAGCTCTGTTTTTCGCATACGAGGGTAATCCTCTAAATTCTTGAGAAATATGAGAGTCTTAATGATGTTATTCATGGAACTGCCAGCTTCCTCCACCGCTTTCTTTACCTTGTCGAGCGCATTAACCATTTGTTCTTCGAAAGTAAGAGGTATCTCCAAACTTTCATCGTTCTGACCTTGGCAGCCAGAAATAAAAATTAGGTTACCCACGACAACTGACCTGGCAAATTTAGGATGTTGCGGGGGCACATGAGGATAAGCCAACTTCTTGCCAGCCCAATACTCTGGGTAATACTTCACTTCATCTCTAACCTTAAACTTCTTAACAGCATCGTCTCCCATTACAAGCCTCCTTTAGGGAGGTAAGTGTAAAATCTTTATAAGTTTTAAGGTTTTAAGATAAGCTCAAAAATAATAAATATGCGAATGAAAAATTTATTGCTGAAAAATTATTTATATCTGTTTTTATTGTTAGATTACTTCAACGAGTAAAAAGAGGGATGGAAGAATTGCACGAACCTGAAACTGGTTTTGGAAGAAAACTTGAAGATGGTACCAGCATACTCACTAATTGTACTGTTGGCGGCCCTGTTTTCGTGTACGTCAAAAATGGAAAGATTGTAAGGGTAACCCCCATCGAGTTCGGGCCTGACGATGCGGAATCATGGGTTATTGAAGCCAGAGGAAGACGTTTCGCGCCTCCAAGAAAGACGCTGCTTGCGCCCTACGTGATTGCTGCTAGATCTAGAGTCTATTCGCCAGAAAGAGCCCTTCACCCCCTTAAGAGGGTTGACTTTAACCCGGACGGCGATAGGCATCCGGAGAATAGAGGCAAATCAGGGTACGAACGTATCAGTTGGGAGGAAGCTTTCAGCATAATTACTAAAGAGATAGAGCGCGTGAAAAGGCAATATGGTCCCGCTGCCATAGCTGCAACAGCGTCTTCTCACCATGAGTGGGGAAACATTGGATACAGGCACAGCGCGTTCTTTAGATTCTTTAACCTTTTAGGCTTCACATATATCGACCACAACCCTGACAGCTGGGAAGGATGGCACTGGGGCGCAATGCATATGTGGGGCTTTGCTTGGAGACTAGGCGTCCCAGAGCAATACGATTTACTTGAAGACGCATTAAAAAACTGTGAAATGATAGTATACTGGTCAGCAGATCCAGACTCGAACCGTGCCATAGGATATCAAGGTTACGAGTCGGCCCCCTGGAGACAATGGTTGAAAGATCTTGGAGTAAAAATGGTTTTCGTAGATCCCCATTACAATTCCACTGCTGTTCTTTTTGCGGACAAGTGGTTTGCACCTAAACCTGGAACAGATACAGCGTTGGCTTTAGCTATAGCTTACGTATGGATAACTGAAAATAGATATGATCAAGAGTATGTGGCAACACACACGCATGGTTTTGAGGAATTTAAAAAGTATGTACTAGGCGAAGAGGACAAAACGCCTAAAACTCCTGAATGGGCTGAGAGGCTGACAGGTATCCCGGCTAGGGAAATAAGGGCGCTGGCAAGGGAGTGGGCGTCTAAAAGAACTATGCTAGCTGCTGGAGGACTCGGCGGATGGGGAGGGGCTTGTAGATCTGCATACGCGACAGAGTGGACTAGGATGATGGTTGCGCTTGCCGCTATGCAAGGCTTAGGTAAGCCTGGAGTAAATATATGGGGAACAACTCAAGGAGCACCATATAACGCAAACTTCTACTTTCCAGGGTACGCTGAAGGTGGAATTTCAGGAGACCCGCAAAAAACTGCAGCTATGTTTGAACTTATAGGCAGAGGAATGGTTAAAAAGCCTACAGCATGTCCCATTCACGATAACCATCACATAGCTAGGCTATTACTCCCAGAGTGTATACTTAATCCTCCGGTCGAGTGGAGAGGTAGAGGGTTCTGCGGCGAATCAATAGAGCATCAGCTGAGACTTTACAAATATCCTGCAACGGGTTACAGCGAAGCAAAAATACTTTACAGAATTGGTGGAGCATACATCGGCACAATGACAGAGACGAATAGATGGGCTAAAATGTACCGAAGTCCAAAACTGGACTTAGTAGTAAGTCAAACCCTCTTTGTTAAAGAACCTGATACAAAGTTCGCCGACATCATACTGCCAGCTTGCACGAACTTTGAACGGTGGGACATAAGCGAGTGGGCTAGCTGCTCTGGTTATATCCCGCATTCCTCTTGTGGAACTAACCACCGAGTAATAGTTCTACATATGAAGTGCATAGAACCCTTAGGCGAGTCCAAAAGCGACTACATGATATTCGCTGAGCTGGCTAAGAGGCTCGGGTTTTACGATGAGTTCAGCGAGGGTGGAATGACCGAATTAGATTGGGTTAAAAGGATGTTCGACGTAACAGATGTATCTAAGTACATATCTTGGGAAGAGTTTAAGAAGAAAGGCTACTTTGTTGTTCCCCTTCCAAAGCCATACAAACCTACGCCCGCTTTACGTTGGTTTTACGAAAACAGACCTAGGGACACCCCTGATTGGGGGCCAGCTCCGCGTGATAGTCCAGTGAACCGAGTAGGCTTAGCAACACCAACTGGAAAAATAGAGTTCGTTTCTCAATCTCTTTCACGCTTCGACCCCAACGATGAAGAGAGGCCTCCTATGCCACGTTTTATCCCATCCTGGGAAGGACATCTAAGCGAACAAGCAAAGAAATACCCCTTACAACTTGTTTCACCTCACCCAAGATTCTCTTACCACACACACTATGATGGAAAAGGAACATGGATAAACGAGATTCCTGAACACCGAATCCTTAAAGAAGATGGCTATTATTACTGGGTCATCAGGATAAATCCGAGGGATGCTGAGCCGCGAGGCGTTAAAGACGGAGACATAGTCCGAGTTTATAATGATAGAGGCTCCGTACTGTGCGTTGCAAAGGTTACTGAAAGAGTTTGCCCAGGTGTCGTACACGGCTGGGAATCATGCAACGTCTATGACCCAATAGGCGAACCAGGCGATCCAAAATCCGTGGATAGGGGAGGCTGCCTCAACCTATTAACGCCATCAAAGTTTATATCCAAAAATGCTTGCGGAATGGCGCCAAACTCCTGTCTAGTTGAGATTGAAAAGTGGAGGGGCTGAAATGGTTAAATGGGCTTTAGTTGTAGACATAACAAAATGCAATGGATGCTATAACTGCTTCTTGGCTTGCAAGGACGAATATTGGGGCAATGATTACCTTCCCTATTCTGTGTCTCAGCCAAGGCATGGACATTTCTGGATGCAAATTTTGACAAAAGAAAGGGGTAAATATCCATATGTGCGTGTAGCCTATATGCCGTTGCCCTGTATGCACTGTGACGATGCTCCATGCATCAAAGCAGCTAAAGATAATGCCATCTATAAAAGACCTGACGGAATAGTGATAATTGATCCGCAAAAGGCAGTTAATCAAAAAAACCTGGTTGACTCATGTCCTTATAGTGTTATTTTCTGGAATGAAGAAAAAAGAATTCCACAGAAATGCACGTTATGCGCCCACCTGCTCGACAAAGGGTGGAAAGAACCCAGATGTGTGCAAGCTTGCCCCACAGGCGCCCTAATATTCGGAGACCTAGACAATCCTCAGAGTGAAGTCTTTAAACTGGTCGCAACCGGAAGAGCTGAACACTTCAAACCAGAACTTAACACAAAACCAAGAGTATATTACATTGGGCTGCACAGATACACTAAACATTTCATAGCAGGAAGTGTAGCGTTCAAAGATACGGATGAATGCGCCGAAAAAGTGAAAGTAACCCTTCACAATAAAGAAACAGGTGAAATTAAAACTGCACTTACTAACGTGTTCGGAAACTTTGAATTCGACGGGCTAAACCCCGGCGAATATTCGCTGAACTTTGAATACCCCAACTATCAAGCGAAAAGCGTAGATGTTAAACTGGAAAAAAGCATATACCTCGACTACGTTTTCCTTGAAAAAATCTAAAATATTCCCCTTTATTTTTTGTTAATCGTCCACACGGTTAACTATTCAAAGTCTCAGCTAATATGTTGAATTTTTAAGCATGCCACTGTTTGGTTCAAGCATCGGTAATATTTTTTATTTGGCAGTGTACAGCTTTAAGTTCCGGATAACCTAATGTTTTAAGCTCTGGATATCCTGATATAGAATCTCGCAATCCTATATCGGTTAGTAGGTTAACATTAGCTTGTGCCCATCCGTGCGGAATAGACACCACGTCTGAGAGAATATCTTCAGTTCACTTGATTTTAATTTTAATTCGTACATTTATTGTCTCAATTATAACTACCTCTCCGTTAAAGACGCCATACTTTGAAGCTGTGCTTGGGTGAATTTCGGCGAAAGATTCTGAACCCTTGCGCGTAACTCAGGTATTGCGCCCTTGCATGTGGGGGTGTACTCTAAAAGTCGCGCCCAAGTGGTTAGGACTAAAGGGTATTCATCTTCAAGTTGAAGATATGGCGATTCCCTTGGAGTTGCCAGCGGATCATAATGATGTTTCTCCAAAATTCTGAATGCTGTTAACTGATTGGTCAAGGGTGTTAATTCCTTGAACTATACAAGCTGGCTTTGTTCCATATTCGTTATAATAATACATTGGGTATTGCTGTTTTCGATATTATTATGGTTTGTGTGGAAACTCTTATAAAAGATCAGATTAGACAAAAATTGATTTAGATAAAGGTGAAAAAGCTTGGGTATGAAGAATTTAATTATTCGGAAAATTGCGGTAATAGGCGCGGGGATTATGGGGCATGGCATAGCTCAAACATGTGCTTTAGCAGGATATAAAACAACTATCACTCGGAGACGTAAAGAACTTTTCAAGGAGACATATGACCAAATAAAGTCTAGCTTGGAAACTTTTATGGAAAAGGGAATAATCGCGAAAAATGATTTAGATGGCGCTCTTTCAAACATAGATTTTAAAGAAAGTATTTCAGAGGCTGCGAGGGATGCAGACTTCGTGATTGAAGCTGTTGTGGAGAAAATGGATTTGAAAAAAAACATTTTGAAGGAACTTGATGAAATCTGCCCGACTCATACAATTATTGCCTCAAACACTTCGTCTTTTAGCATAACTGAGCTAGCCTCTGTAACGAATAGGCAAGATAAAGTTGTTGGGATGCATTGGTGGAACCCTCCGCAGCTTATGCCGTTGGTGGAAATAGTTAAAGGGGAACACACATCAGCTGAAACTATTAATATAACCAGAGATCTAACGATAAAGCTCGGCAAAGTGCCAGTGGTATGTAAAGACTCGCCAGGTTTTCTAGGCGTAAGGCTTCAAGCTGCATTGGTTATAGAAGCTATTTCAATGTTGGAGGAAGGCTTAGCAACAGCCGAGGATATAGACACAGCTGTCAAAATGACTCTTGGTCTCCGACTTCCAATACTGGGTCCTTTGGAAATAGTGGATTTCGGCGGTATGGATACTTTCCTCTATGCTTATACCTATCTCTACAAAACCCTTGGAGAGAAGTTTAAACCTCCAAGCCTTCTACAAAGTAAAGTGGAATCCGGCGAATTGGGAATTAAGACGGGAAAAGGCTTTTACGACTACGCGGGCAAATCCATAGAAGCATTAGTGAAACGCAGAGACCAGTGGCTTATAGAGCAATTAAAAAGCAGAGGGCTACTGAAGCCAAGAGCCCAGTAGTTGATGGTATAACCTTGTTTAACTTGAGACTTGCTCCTTAACCTATGATAGTGTGGGTGCTGCGTGTACCTCGCCTCATAAAATTTTCAAAATAATTGCGCAAAATGCGAAATAGAATTGAAATCCAACGTTTAATTTGTTTAAAAGAAAAACTTTATCTAGGGTAAAAATAGTCACCTCTACCGGAAGGGAAATAATATGGCTTGGAACTATAATGATCCCCGCGAGTATTTAAGATTGGTTCGAGCAGGCGAATTCCCTCCATTAATCATATCCGTTGCTTTGACTGGCGGCATTCATGGGAAAGAGGTTAATCCTAACCTGCCAGAAACCCCTGACGAACAAGCTCAACAAGCCTATGAAGCCTATAAAGCCGGCGCGTGTATAGTTCACATACATGCAAGGGATCCGGAAAAGGGTTATGCAAGCCCGTCTGTTAACCCGGAGGATTACCGTCGTGTAAACAAAAAAATCAGAGAGCTATGTCCAGACATTATAATTAACAATACTACTGGAGGAGGGCTTGGATTAACAACAGAGGAAAGAATCAAGTCTCTTGAAGCAGACCCTGAAATAGCCAGCCTAAATATGGGGCCGTTAGCTTGGAGAGCTTTCCTTAAGAAAAGGGAGCCTCCGCTTTCTGGAAGACCTGATGATGTTCTAATGGATAGCGTTTGGCCGCCTACTTTCTCTTGGAAGGAAACTGAACTTTTCGCTCAAAAAATGTTAGAAAAGAACATCAAACCTGAACTGGAAGTTTATCATCAAGGGCAATTTCAGCTGGTTTACAACTTGTTGGAAAAAAATTTGATCCGTCCTCCCCTCCTTATTCAATTCGTTATGGGTCCCCCAAGTGCGGTGTTGCCGACACCGCAAAACCTAATGTCGATGCTGTATCATGTTCCGCCGAACTCTGTTGTTAGCGTCATAGGTATTGGGCCGCATCAGCTGTTGCTTTCAACGATTGCGATTGCCATGGGGCTTCATGTGAGAATAGGTCTTGAAGATAATATTTTCTATAGAAAAGGCGAACTTGCCAAAAGTAATGCACAGCTTGTTGAAAGGGTTGTTAGGATAGCTAAAGAGCTAGACCGTCCGATAGCTACACCTGTTCAAGCAAGAGAGATGCTTGGCTTGTCAAAAGAGCCTAAAAAATATTAAGGCAAAAGTTTTAAGCAGAATAGTGATAAATTCGCAAAAGGTGGTGGCATGAAAAAAGTAAAATTGGAAGAAACTAAACCATATGATGCTCCGGGACACTTCAATGTGACCACTTTGCGGCTTCAGCACAAGGAAACTACTGGTGTAGAAAACTTCTGGGTAGGCCTCTCCCATTTCCTTCCAGGCGGGGGCGCTGAAATGTCTTCAAGCAATTTCGAAAAAGTATACTTTATGATATCTGGGCAGATGACGGTTGTAACAGAAGATGGCAAGGAGATAGTTTTGGAGCCTTTTGATTCTATTTACATTGCTCCAGGCGAGAAACGCTACTTGATTAATAAGACAAAAATGCCTGCAACCATGCTGGTTATTTGCAGTTATCCTAAGACGGTGGGTTAATTGATGAGTGTAACTTTTTCTTCCTCCGAAGAATACGAGCGTGTTTTAGAGGAACGAATAAAAAGCGGCTCGATGGGTTATCGAAAACTCTTCGACTTAAGTGGTAAGGTTGCTGTCGTTACTGGCGGAAGCGGTGGGTTAGGCAGACCCACAGCGTTAGGACTTGCAGATTTTGGCGCCAATGTAGTGGTTGTGGCGAGGGATATAGAGAAACTTGAGAAAGTTAAAAAGGAGATTGAGCAGCTTGGAAGGAAGGCTATGGCAGTGAGCTGTGACGTGACTAACCCAGAGGCTGTCAAGAATATGGTCAAACAAGTTGTTGACAATTTCGGTAGAATAGATATTCTAGTGACTTATGCCGGGATGAATATTCCTAAGCCGGCTGAGGACTACCCTTTCGAAGACTGGAAGAAAATAATGGACATCAACGTTACAGGGGTTTTCCTAACATGCCAAGAAGTTGGCAAAGTCATGATAAATCAGAGAAGGGGAAAAATAATTAACATTTCATCCGTCAGAGGAGCCTTCGGCTTGCCGAGAAACTATGTGGCTTATTGCACAAGCAAAGGCGCAGTAATCATGCTTACCAAACAGTTGGCATGTGAATGGGCTCCATTCAATATTCAAGTTAATTGCGTAGCTCCAACGGTGGTGGCGACCCCCCTTACTGCTCACATAATGAGAGACCCAGAACTTTCAAAGGCAATGTTATCTCGCATAAGAATGGGGAGATGGGCATACCCAGACGACCTCATAGGCGCAATAGTTTACTTTTCATCCGACGCCTCTAACTTTGTGACAGGGCAAGTGCTATTTGTGGATGGCGGGGTCACAACGTGGACTTAATCATCAAATAACCGTTTAAATCCCCAAATTTTTATGAAATCATATTAGTTACTGATTTAATTTAAAGGATGTCCAGAGGAAGGATTATGGGAAAACTACTTTGGCAACCTTCAGAAGAACATTTCAAAAAGGCAAATATAACACGGTTCATAGAGTTCGTTACCGAAAAACATGGACTTAACATAGATCCTTATGCAAGAGATTCTTATTCTCAGTTGTATAAGTGGTCCATCGAAAATCTGCCAAGTTTTTGGGATGCTGTTTGGAAGTTTGTGGGAATTAAAGCTTCACGCATTTATACCCAAGTAGTTGATGATTTAAGCAAGTTTCCCGGTGCAAGATGGTTTATAGGCGCTAGGTTAAACTTCGCCGAAAACCTCCTAAGATACAGAGACGACCACATCGCGTTTATATTCAAAAATGAAATAGGAAGATCCACAAAAATTACTTATACCGAATTATACAAAGCTGTTGCAGGTTTAGCTAATTCTCTTCGAGAAATAGGAGTTTCTCCAGGAGATCGAGTATGTGCATACATGCCAAACATAATTGAAACAAGCGTTGCTATGCTTGCCGCAGCAAGTGTCGGTGCGATTTGGTCTTCATGTGGTACGGAGCTTGGCGCTGGGGCTGTGATAGATCGTCTTGGACAAATTGAACCTAAGGTTCTATTCGCGGTGGATGGCTATTGGTATAAAGGAAGCGCCTTTAACATACTAGGCAGCGTTGAAAAAATTGTGAAAGAGATTCCGTCAATTAAAAAAGTTGTCATATTTCCATACGCTCAAGAAAAGCCGAATATTAGCACCATACCAAATTCTGTTTATTATGAGGATTTCTCTTCTTTTGAGAAAAGAGAAATACAATTTGAACAAGTGCCCTCTGATCATCCGATATATATAATGTTCTCTTCGGGTACAACTGGCAAGCCAAAATGTATGGTTCAAAGCTGTAGCGGAGTACTGATAAATCATCTTAAAGAGCTTATAATACATACAGACCTAAAACGTGAAGACAGAATCCTTTACATAACATCGCCTAGCTGGATGATGTGGGACTGGCTTATGAGTTCTTTAGCCGCTGGGGCAACCATAGTTCTTTATGATGGCAACCCTAATTATCCAGATTGGGGAACCATGTGGAAAGTTGTCCAAGACGAGAAAGTGACGATATTCGGTTGCAGTGCAAGCTACATCTACTATCTAAAGAGTGTCAAAGCCCAGCCTGGGAAAAATTATGACTTATCATCTCTGCGGGAAATATCCCAAACTGGTTCGCCGCTTTCTGCTGAAGGCTTTGAATGGGTGTATACAGAAATTAAGGAAGATTTGCATTTCAACTCCATTTCAGGCGGCACAGATATAAACGGATGCTTTGCAATTGGAAGCCCGACGCTTCCCGTATATGCTGGAGAGCTTCAAGCTCCAGGCTTAGGAATGAAGATAAAGGCTTACGATGAAAAGGGCGAACCTATATGGGACAAAGAAGGCGAACTTGTATGCGAAGCTCCAGCGCCGTCGATGCCACTTTACTTCTGGAATGACCCCAACAACGAAAAATATCTTGACGCCTATTTCAGATTCTACACAAACAAGAGGGTTTGGAGGCACGGCGATTACGTAATATTCCATAGCGACACAGGCGGAATAACGTTCCTTGGGCGATCTGACGCTGTTTTGAAACCTTCTGGAGTTCGTATAGGCACAGCTGAAATCTATAATATTGTGGAAAAGCTTCCTGAAATAGCTGACAGTTTAGCTGTTGGGCAAAACTGGAAGGGAGATCAACGCATTATACTGTTCATTAAACTCAACAAAGGCTACAGCCTAACAGATGAGTTGAAGAACAAAATAAGAAAAGCTTTACGTGAAAACGCTTCTCCAAGACATGTTCCTGCAATAATTATGGAAGCTCCAGATATTCCCTACACTTTCACCATGAAAAAAGTTGAAATTGCAGTTTCAAACCTCATAAACGGCAAGCCCGTTCTCAATAGAGACTCATTAATAAACCCGGAATCATTAAACTACTTTGAGAAAATCCTTCCAGAACTTCAAAAAGATGCTTAGTTCATTAAACATTATAAGGACTAAATCCAAAAGAGGGGATCAGATGCAAGCCAAAAATGAAAAGGTCGCCATTGTCAGCGGGGTTAGAACCGCTATAGGAAATTTTGGAGGATCTTTAAAGGATATTCCTGTTGTAAACCTTGGAAGTATAGTGATTAAAGAAGCTTTAAAAAGAGCGGGTTTAAAGCCAGTTTCAAGTCAAAAATTACTGCAATACTGTCCGAATTGCCTTGAGAATGCTGAAATGATAGAGTTGGAGAAGAAACATTATGATTACGGTGATTCTTTGCAAGAAGTACAGGTTGATGAAGTGATAATGGGAAACGTGCTTCAAAGCGGGCAAGGGCAAAACCCCGCACGCCAAGCAACAGTATACGCCGGTATCCCTAAAGAGACTCCGGCGTTTACAGTTAACAAAGTGTGTGCTTCCGGATTAAAGGCCATCGCGTTAGGTGCGCAAGCAATACGGCTTGGTGAGGCTGAGGTGGTGGTTGCTGGAGGAATGGAAAACATGAGCCAAGTTCCCTATGCTTTGCCTAAAGCCCGTTGGGGATACCGAATGAGCATCGACGCCAAAGGAGAGCTTGTTGACCTTATGGTTTATGATGGATTATGGGAAATATTCTACGGTTACCATATGGGAATGACTGCTGAAAACATAGCCCAGAAACTCAATATTTCAAGAAGGGAGCAGGATGAGATAGGCTTTCTAAGCCATCAGCGGGCAAGGAAGGCGATAGCCGAAGGAATATTCAAGGAGGAAATAGTTCCTGTACAAGTTCCCCCTCAAAAAAAGGGAGAACCTCCGCGTGTGTTTGATACAGACGAGAGGCCAATGGACACAAGCCTAGATAAAATGGCCCAGTTACTACCAGCATTTAAAAAAGATGGAACGGTGACCGCTGGAAACGCCTCGGGGATTAATGACGCTGCGGCTGCGGTGGTTCTTGTGAGCGAAAGAAAAGCCGAAGAATTAGGCCTTAAACCTATGGCTTACATTAGCTATTATGCTTCAGGAGGCGTTGACCCTGCCTATATGGGTCTCGGCCCTGTGCCTGCGGTAAAAAAAGTATTGGATAAATCTGGGTTAACCATTAAAGACATAGATGTAATAGAATTGAACGAAGCTTTCGCAGCCCAATTTATAGCTTGCCAGAGGGAACTTCAACTTGACTTGGAAAAAACTAACCCGCATGGAAGCGGCATATCCTTGGGCCACCCCATCGGCTGCACAGGAGCGCGGCTTGTGGTAACCATAACGCATGAAATGAAAAGAAGAAACCTCAAAAGAGGACTGGTAACTTTATGCATAGGTGGCGGTCAAGGAATGGCCATGTTACTGGAAAGACCCTGATAATGATGTAAAATGTCACAAAAAACAAATGACGTTATAGAAGCCATCAAAAAACGTAGAACAATAAGAAGTTATCTGCCTGATCCCATTCCAAATGAATATATCAATTTAATACTAGACGCAGCCCGTTGGGCTCCATCAGCTGCAAACCTTCAACCTTGGCAATTCATAATAGTGAAAAATGAAAAGACTAGGAAGTGCATTCAAGAACTAGTCGAGGAAAACAGAAAGTTAACAATAGAAGTGCAAAAAGAACCTTTCAAGTCCGGTTTCTCAAAATATAGAACTGAATGGATTTGCGGCGCTCCCGTTCACATAGTGGTATGTATAGACCCAAATAAAACAGCGCCCCATGTAGGCGGCGAAGAAACTTATAAGCATGCAGCGGGAGCAGCTATTCAAAACCTTATGTTGGCAGCCCATTCGCTTGGACTGGGAAGTTGCTGGCTGTCAATGTTTAACAAAGATAAACTAAAAACACTTTTGGGTATTCCATCCGAAATGGACATAGCTGGAGTAATTACCGTAGGATATCCAAAATATATCCCGGAAACTCCTGAAACTACAAAAAGATATGGTGGAAAACCGCGACGTGAACTAGAAGAAATAGTTTTCTATGAAAAATACGGCCAAAAATAATAAATTAACAGTTTTACCCAAAGAAAATTGGAATTTTAACTTCATTTTAGACTAAAAGTGGTGTACAGCATAGGAGTTACAACTTCAAAGGATGGCGGGCCCGAGGGGATTTGAACCCCTGTTCTCCGGCTTTCTCCCGTGTTTGATGCGTCCGGAGGCTTGCGCACTGCGTTTTACACGTGGTTCGGCGCCTTAATCCATACTGGGCTACGGGCCCTAAACAAGAATTAGCAAACTGTTAGAATTAACTCTTATTAAACGCTTCAAAATTTCGTTTCAACCTTCTATAAATTCTTCCTTTATCCACCATGCTTTTTTCTTGCCAGACCTCTCTCCAGGGTAGTATTCTATTATGGGTTTTCCAAGCTGTTTTCTGGAATTTTTCTCTATTCTTCGCAGCCTGTTTAGAATTAGCCACCTGTTTGTTTTTAGGTATTCTGCCAGTTCTGGTGTTGTTGCGCCTTTATAGTGTATCAAATAGTCTATTATTTTATGGTCTATTTCATCTAGGCAGAAAGTATGAAGGTTTGTTCCTCCTCGTTCATATGTGAGAAGCTCTAAATCTGCAAGGTATTTCCTTATTTTTGAAAACTCCATCTCTATTTTGTTCATTCTCTCTTCCAATTCTAGGATTTTGTCAGGTTTTGGTATTTTCTGGAGTTTCTCCATTATTGCATCTCTTATGAAATTGCTTCTTTCGCCTTCTGGAATCCGCAAAATCATTTCCTTGTAAACTTCATCGGGTATTTTTACGGAAATAATCCTCAACTCATCCATAGGGGTTCCCGCCTTTAATTTATAAAGGTAACTATTTCCTATTTTTTTCGGAAATCTTTTAAAAGCTAAAAGACTAACTCTAAAACATACTCGTTTCGAAGTGGTGTGTATGACTAGAAAAACCACAATTTCATTAATAAAATGCGATGTAGGCTCCTTGGCAGGACATCACGTAGTTCCTAAACCCTTACTCAGCATAGGTGAAAAAAACCTTAAAAAAGCTAAGGAAAATGGTCTAATAAAAAGTTACTACGTTTTTAATGTTGGAGACGACTTGCAGCTTCTCATGGTTCACGAGAAAGGAGAATCAAATCATGAAATTCACCAGCTGGCTTGGGATACTTTTCAGGAAGCTGCTAAAAAAGCCATGGAGCTGAAACTCTATGGTGCTGGGCAAGACCTGCTTAAAAATGCTTTCAGCGGTACGGTTCGTGGATTAGGGCCGGGAGTAGCTGAAATGGAAATTGAAGAGAGAAAATCAGAGCCTATAGTAATTTTCGCAGCTGACAAAACTTCAGCTGGAAGCTTTAACCTTCCCCTTTTTCGAATATTTGCTGATCCCATGAATACAGCTGGGCTTGTAATCGACCCCAACATGGCTGGAGGCTTTAAATTTGAAGTTATAGACGCCAAAGAAAGTGAAAGTGTTGTCGTCAAATGTCCAGAGGAACTTTATGAATTGCTTGCTTTGATAGGAACCGTAGAGCGTTACATAGTTTCAAGGGTTTGGCGTGCCCGAGACGACTTGATATGTGCATCAAGCAGCGTCACGCGTCTATCTTTAATCGCAGGGAAATATGTTGGTAAGGATGACCCAGTTATGATAGTGCGCGCCCAGCACGGCCTTCCAGCAGTCGGAGAGATCCTTGCCCCTTTGATGCACAGTTATTTAGTGGCGGGGTGGATGCGGGGGAGCCACTGGGGGCCTCTGATGCCCGTTGGATTGAAAGATGCCCGGTGCACATTATTCGATGGTCCCCCCCGGGTTGTTGCCCTTGGCTTTCAGGTTGTTGATGGTTCAATCGCGAGTGACGATGATGGAAGACCAATGATAGCTGACCTGTTTGCTGACCCTGCGTTTGCAATGGCTAGACAAGAAGCTTTAAAATATGCTTCAATGCTTAGACGCATGGGCGAATTTGAACCAGCCAGACTGAGTGTTGATGCCATGGAATATACAACTTTGCCCCAGGTTCTCGAGAAGCTTAAAAAAAGGTTTAAGCCTATTTAGGGTGGTAATAGCCTCTTTAAAATCCCAATATATCTCACAGGGTCTTAACGGGTGCAATAGGCGTTATCTGCCTTTGCACGGAGTTGGTAGACTCTTCTTTGGAAAACATAAATAAAGTGGAACATTGGAAGAGTAAGCAGTAACGGTGAAAATCAAATGAAGATAGCTGTGCTTGTCTATGAATACCCGCCAAAGATTGTCGGCGGCTTAGGGACATATGCCGCTGAAATCACAAGGAAGTTTGTTTTGATGGACAATGATGTTACCATCTTCACTATGAATGATGATGAAGGAAGCCTTCCTACAAGAGAAATTTGGCGGGGTATAGAAATCCATCGCCCATTGCACATTGACATTTCAGATTCCCTGCCAGACGTAGTAGCTGACGATGTCAAGAAGTGGGGCAGAGGTATTCAGCTTTTCTCAAAAATTCTAGTTTACAATTATTTGAGCGCCTCAAAACTTGTTAACGAACTGGTTAAAAAGGAGAATTTTAAATATGATATCGTGGTTGCTCATGATTGGCTTTCAGTTATTGCCGGAATAACCGTGAAAAAGGAAACTGGGCTGCCGCTTGTTTTTCACGTTCACTCAACAGAGAAGGGAAGAACCCTTGGGAACGGCTCCGAGGTTGTAAGCAGCATTGAGCTTCGGGGCGCCCGGGCAGCCGATCTAGTGATCACAGTCTCGCATGCCATGAAAGACGAACTCATAAAACTCGGTTTCCCAAAAGAAAAGATAGAAGTATGCTATAACGGTGTTGACCCTCAAAAGTACAGCCCCGAAACGGTAAAAGCTGAAGATGTAAAGAATTTAAGGGATTCCTATGGGATAAAAGAGGATGAGCCAATGATTCTCTTCCTCGGCAGACTCGTGGGCGTTAAAGGCGTCGACAAACTTATCATGGCTATGCCTCATGTTTTACAAAGATATCCAAAAGCAAAGCTGGTGGTTGTAGGCGTTGGCGATATGCAGGAATACTTAAAAAACCTAGTTAAAACAATGAGGTTGCAAGACACTGTTAAACTAAACTTTAACTTTATTTCCGAGGAAGAACGAATTTTACATTACGCCGCATGTGACGTAGCTGTTTTCCCAAGCCTTTACGAGCCTTTTGGGATAGTAGCTTTAGAAGCAATGAGCATGGAACGTCCAGTGGTTGTAGGTGCATCCGGGGTCAGCGGTATGAGGGAAGCCGTCATCTGTTGCGGCGAAGAACAATGCGGTTTCCACATTGATCCCAGTAATCCTTCTGATATTGCTTGGGGAATTAACAGCGCTTTGGAGAGTCCTGAAAAAAGGAGATGGCTTGGAAAAAACGGTAGAAAGCGAGTATTAAATGAGTTTACTTGGGAAAAGGCTGCTGAAAGAACAATCGCTTTGTACGAGCGAGTGATTAAACGTTAATTTAAACGCTATTGAAAGCAAAGTGTTTAAAGAATGGGAGAAATCCGCTTAAATTTCATGAATTGAAAGTTTACCCCTTCAAAATCCCGAGCAACGGTTTGTTACACTCTGAAACAATAAAACAATGGGTTCAATTATTAAAGACGTTTAAATATCAGATTCTTGATAGTTAATTTGCCGAGCATCGGCTGAAGGTAACAGTGTGGAGTTTGACAAAGAGACGTTCAGAAAATTGTTTCCAAATCTAGCCAAGGAAATGGAATCTGGAGAAAACAAGGCTGTTATGAGCTCCGTTAGGACAGATGTACAAGAGGGGGAAAAGGCAGCTTCAAAAAGATTCACTGGTTACAGCCCTGACGTAATCGATTTTATAAGGCGATGTGACACGGAAGCACAAGCAGAAGAGATAATCGTCTACCTGGAGAAAAGAGGTGAGATAGGAAAAGAATACGCCGCGAAGCTTAGAAAACAACTCAAAGAGAAGGGTGTTAGAAGTTTTGGCCCCAAAAAAGAGGAGAATTACTATCTAAAGCGAGGGCTTTCAGAGCGAGGCTAGACTTGCGTCCAGCTGCTTAAACATAATGATCTTCTTTGCTGGGTAAATTACTGTGCGCTTGATCCTAAATTCTAAAAGTTAAATAAATAGGTCTTAAATATTAAAAAGCCAGATCCTAAAAGGTATTCACGGAGGAGCTTCCCATTGAAAAGGAAAGTCATTGCCTTTGCGCTCTTTACAGCCGCTTTGTTAGTTTTTGCTTTAAACATCTCCTATGTTATATCCGTTAAAGCTGAAGATATCAACTCATATGAGATAGAATGGGTTAATCACGCCGTAGAGGTTATGAATAATGGCTACATTTTCATAAACGATACAATCAAGGTAAACGGCACAGCGCCCGAAGGTTTCCTAATAGGATTTCCATATCAGTACGGCTCACATGTCCTCCGCTGTGTAGCCTATAATCCTGCCAATTCCTCTCAAAGATACTTCGTGACTTCCAACGTGCCCCTAAAAAATCGTATAGGCTTTTACAGTGTCAAAATTAATCTTCCCGTGCAAGAAACTACGCAGATCTTTACAGTGGGATTCGTGCTTTCAAATGACCTCCTTACGCAGTATGCTCAAAATACGAGTCTCTATACTTTAGATTTCCCAGCCTATCCAAGTTTTGCAACAATAGCCCTTGTATGCAATGCCTCTATTGTTTTGCCCCAAAATGCACAGTACGTTAATGGAACAGTTACCGCGTTCAATTATTCTAAAAAGGATTTACCTGCTTTCACCTATGAACCTGCAAATGTAACTTTTGCGTTAAATGGGGACAAGATACAACTGCTCGATATAAAAGAACTAAGGAGAGAAATCAAAATAGACGGCGTTGGCGAAATACACGTTTCAGATAGTTATTACGTAAAAAATCAGTCTCCTGAAGAAATCACTTATATGGATGTAGTTCTGCCTCCTAACGCCTCTGCCATAACAGCGGAGGACGAGTTTGGAAGGAAAGCTAGTACGCCAATTTTGGTTAATGCTAAAACAAACCGTTACCGAGTAAGTTTAGTTTTGCCAGTGGAGAGCAGTGGATCCGCAATGTTTGCTGTAAAATACACTTTACCCAGAACCGTTTACATAAAGCAAAACGAGTCAGATAACCTCGAATTCTCCTTTATCGCTTTCCAAAATTTAAACTACTACGTTGAAAAAACATACATAACTTTTGTTTTGCCCGAGGGTGCAAAGATGATAACACTGGAGTGTGAAGGCGATTCAGTCAATTCGGCTTATAGCATGTGGAGGGAAGTCTTTCAGGAAAAAGTAGCTGTAAGTAGACAAGGCGTGTTTTTCTTAGAAAACTTTACCGTGAAAATTGTGTATCAGTATAATCCTTTATGGTTATCTTTTCGCCCTACCTTGTGGGTTTGGGTTTTGGCAACCTTTATATGTGCCGTTGCTGTCATTGTGAAAAGGCCTAAGGTGCCAGCACCTATTATCGTACCAACTGTAGCCGTGAAGTTTAGCCCAGAGGTCATTAGATCCTTCGTCGGTTCCTATGAAGAGAAGCGGAAAATAATTTTGGAAATAGAGGCCCTCGAGGCTGGAGTGCGTAAGGGCAGAATTCCCAGACGAAGGTACAAAGTGCAGAAAAAGACTTTAGAAACGCGTCTAAACACTTTAACTAGAAACATAGATGATCTAAAACAGAAGTTGTGGGCGGCGGGCGGCCGGTATGCAGATTTGATGCGTCAGCTTGAGGTGGCTGAGGCTGAAATCAACGAGGTTGAGGCAGACATCCGAAGCATTGAAATGCGTCACCGCAGAGGAGAACTTTCCTTGGAGGCTTATCGAAAACTTCTTGGAGACTACGAGCGCAGAAAAGGAAATGCTGAAACAAAAATAAATGGAATCCTTGTGAGACTCCGTGAGGAAATATGTTAGCGAACCCAAAGACTTTTATTTCACCATTCTTTTTGAAGGAAATCTGGTTAAAGGAGGAATTAAGATGGTGAAGATAGTGGTTGACAATCACAAGTGCACTGGATGTGGCACATGTGTGGACACATGTCCTGTGGGTGTTTATGAAATAAAGGAAGGTAAATCTGTCCCGGTAAAAGTTGAGGAATGCTTGGTTTGCAGAGCATGTGAAGCTCAGTGTCCAGAAGGCGCCATCCAAGTTATCGAGTAACTATCTTCCAACTTTTTATTTGTCAACGATTCTCTATTTGAGATATTTAATTTAGTGATTGCAAGATGTTTGGAAGACTTTCTGAAGATACTCCCTTAAAGATAGTTTGTTCCTTTTGGCTATTTTCTTTAAGGCTTTGCTAATCCCTGTGGAGTACTGTACCGCCTTTTTAGGTTTGTTCACTATTTGCGGTGGCAGTCCCATTTTCTCGGCAGCTTTTCTCAACACAGTTTTTCTCAATGTGCTTTTTGTCGGCTCAATTTTTAATCGTAATGGAAGGCTTAGGGCAAACTCTGCCAACTCCTGTGTAGCAAAAGGTAACCGAAGCTCTATGTTGTGAAAGCTGCATATTTTGCTGTCTCTTTCAAAGTTGGTTTCATAAATTCTTAGAATGTCAGCAAATATTTTTCTCTGGGCAGCCTCTTCTCCATGCTGCAAGCACACGCTTAAATACCTCATGTACCCTCCAAAGAGTTCGTCTGCTCCTTGCCCAGCTAACAGAACCCTAAATCTCATCTCAGCGGCTTTTTCAGCAGCCCAAAAAACCGGAACGCCTATACTTGTCGTAACAGGGTCTGAGCTTTCTATAGCCCATAAAACTTTCGGAAGAACTTTTTCCACATCGTTTTCACTGTAAAGGTAGCTGTGGAGAGGTAGTTCAAGCAAAGCGGCGGCTTCTTGGGCTTGTTCCGTTTGCGGCTGGTTTTCTAAGCTTACGTAGATTAAGTTCACTTTTATTCCAGCTTTTTTAGCCAAAAAAGCGGTTAGACTGCTGTCCAAACCGCCTGAAAAAGCCACTGCGACCTCCTTTAAGCCTGAAACTCTCTCCTCAACTGACTTTTGCAAAAGCCTTTGCAGTTTTTCAGCAGCCTCTTTCATGGTGATGTGGTGGACACCAAAGCTTCGGAGAGTTTTCACAGTTTTTATTCTTGCACATTTTTTGTCTATTACTGCTATGTGTCCGGGTGGGAAAGAGTTTACTTCTTTTAGGCCTATTTTCCAAAGTGCCTTACACTCAGACGCAACTGCAAATAAGTCTTCATTTTCGCTATAGTAAAGGGGATACAGTCCCAATGTGTCTCTGCCCACAATAAGTCTTTCCGCCTCAGCTATAGCGAAGGCAAAGCTTCCGTCAAACTCTCTTAGCATGGCTTCTGCGTTTGCTTCAGTTTTGCCTCCCAATCTGCCAGCTATATGGTTCAAATCAGCGTTTGGTGGTTGGTAGATTCTTCCGTCAAAAACCGCCCTAGCCTTTTTCAGCATTAGGAGTTGGGGCTTCTCCTGAGCTAGAACCTTCAAAAAAACGTGTCCTAAGGCAACTGATGTTTTAAAGTCTAGGGACTGCATTTGCTCCAAGCTGGTTTTAATTTGTAAATGGTCGGATGATGCTACTGTAAAAGCGTCAGCGCCTTTATGCTTCAATGCTTCGAGCATTGCAACTACCTTTTGTGCAGCGTTCTCTCCTTTTTTGTCTAAAACACCTACAATCGCCCTCACTTTATGAAACCTTCCACTTACGCATTACAAGCTGTTCTGATAAAACATTAATTAATGTGGTAGAATTATAAGTAGCGGCGTAAGGGTCTGCAAAAGCGTCCTAAAGGCTAACTTAAGATTTAAAATTTCGATCTCATTTTATTTTAGAAAACTGCAGTGATGTAAAAATTGAAAGTTTAAAGAAAGTTATGCTGCTTATAATCCTCATTCAACTTGTAATAATAATTATTTTATGCTCAGCATTCTTTCCAAGTGAAGATTATGAAAAATACACCACAAAGCAAAAATTTCATTAAGTCTTTAAGGTTTCTGTTAGTTTCGGTTTTCTTTATGCAAATGCTTACGGGAGTTGTTGGATTAACTGTGCCCATTTACGCTGCAAGTTTGGGTGCTTCGCCGCTGCTCGTGGGTGTTATAGGAGCCACTGGAGGCTTAACATACGCGTTTATGCCCCTCACTGCAGGAATGCTTTCAGACGAAATCAGAAGAAAAATTTTAATACTAACCGCCATGATCCTCTACGGTTTATCCTGCGGCCTCTACGCCTCAGCTGAAAGCACTAACATGCTTATTCCAATAAAAGCCCTAGAATGGGTTGCAGTGGCCATATTTTGGCCTTCAACCGAAGCGCTGATAACAGAATTCAGCGGAGAAAAACTGGAACAAAACCTAAGAAAGTTTAACCTTTCATGGGGCTCCGCCACCATAATAGGCCCTATACTAGGCGGCTCGCTAATTAGCCTTTTAGGAATAAAGGCGCCTTTCTTTCTGTCATTAGCAGTTTCCTTCATTTTGGCTTTTGCAGCAGCAACAACGGTCAAAGAACAGCGAAAATACCCGCAAAAACCAAAACAAGAAATGCTTAACCAGAGAGAGGGCAGCGCAGAATCAATCGCTCCAGCAGTGGTCTCCATCCTATTATTCTCCTTTATAGCAGGGATCATATACAACCTATTCCCAGCCCACGCCACAAATCTGAACATGCCAGCCCACGAGATTGGATTAATATTTTTCGCCAACGGACTTTTTAGGCTGGTAGCCTTCACCCAAGCCTACAAAATAGAAGAAGAAATTGGAAAAAACTTCATGTTTCTAGCTGGGGCATTATCTCTTGCAATCGCTTCCGCCTTAACAGCAGTCAGCTCCACAGCGTTATTTTTTGCCCTAAGCTTCTCCATATTCGGCTTAGGAATGGGAATTCTCTATGCCGCCTCAATAGCCTACATTCTTAAAAGAAGAAGCCATGCGGCCGGTTATGCCGCAGGCCTCTTTGAAAGTCTTATAGGTATAGGAAACTTTATAGGATCATCCACAGGTGGTCTCGCATCAGAATATTTCTCTTCAAACACGCCTTACATCCTAAGCTTGCTCATAAGCTTGGCTGCTGTCGCATACCAAAGTCAACACTTAACAAAAAGCAGACACACGTAGCTTGCCTAAAAGTCTATTATTTTGTTTTGCATAACGCTTTAAATTGGCGTTACTTCTATTTTGCAGTAAAGAGTGCGTAGGCGTATTCAAGTGAAGATAACAGAACTGCCAATTCTAGAATCTGTTAAAGAAGTGCTAATTAAAAACGGCATAGTTGAGCTTTATCCTCCGCAAGAAGAAGCCATAAAAGCTGGAGCCCTTGAAGGGCGAAACCTTGTTTTGGCTACCCCCACCGCTTCAGGCAAAACCTTGGTTGCAGAGCTTTGCGCCCTTAAACATGTTTTAGAAAGAGAGGGAAAAGTGGTTTATTTAACGCCTTTAAGGGCCTTAGCCAGCGAGAAATATGAGGAGTTTAGAAAATATTCGGCTATAACAAAGCCTGATGGAAAGCGCATAAGTGTTGGAATATCTACTGGCGATTATGACAGTTCTGACCCGTGGCTGGAACGCTACGACATTATTATCGCTACAAACGAGAAAATGGATTCCCTTTTGAGGCATAAAGCCAAATGGATGGATGAAATTTCACTGGTAGTAGCTGACGAAGTGCACTTGCTGAATGAGGCGGAGCGAGGTCCAACCCTTGAAGTGGTTTTAGCAAGGCTTATGCAGACAAATCCAGACATCCAGATTTTGGCTTTAAGTGCAACCATAAACAACGTTGAAGAAGTCGGAGGCTGGCTTAAAGCAGAGTATATAACAACTGAATGGCGTCCGATACTCTTGAAAGAGGGGATTCTCCTCCACAATGAAATCCAGTTTAAAGATGGAGACGCCAAAAAAATAGAGAAAGAAACCAGAAACCCAGCCATAAACCTAGCCCTAAACACGGTTAAAACAGGCGGGCAAGCACTCATATTCGCATCCACTAGGAAAAACGCGGTTACAATCGCAAAAAAGGCTGCAGCAAAAATTGAACAAGCCTTATCCAAGCCAGTAAAACGCGCCTTAGAACGCGAAGCAGAAAGAATCTTGGCGGCAGGCGAAAAAACAAGCATCAGCGAACTTTTAGCAGAACTTGTCAGATGCGGAGTGGCTTTCCACCATGCGGGCTTAGGTGGAGCTCACCGAAAAATAATAGAAGACGCTTTCAGAGAAGGAAAAATCAAAGTTTTAACAGCCACGCCTACATTGGCTTTCGGCGTAAACCTCCCTGCAAGAACAGTTATCATCCAAGATTACAGGCGATATGAGCCCGGCTATGGCTATTATCCTATAAGCGTCTTAGAATACAAGCAAATGTCTGGACGTGCTGGAAGACCGAAATACGACAGGATTGGAGAGGCAATCCTCGTTGCTAAAACTGCTGATGAAGCTGATTATCTGATGGAAAGTTATGTTCTCGCAAAGCCGGAGCGAATTTGGTCTAGACTTGCCGTGGAAAGAATTTTAAGATCCCACGTGCTTGCAACCATAGCGGCAGACTACGCCCACAGCGAATATGGTGTATATGATTTCTTCGGCAAAACCTTTTACGCCTTCCAATACGATGTCGGCGCCATAAAAAACATCATAGCAAGAATCCTCAAGTACCTTTACGAAGAAGAAATGATAGACGTCAGCGGCGGAAACATTTACGCCACAAGATTTGGAAAGCGCGTTAGCGAACTCTACATAGACCCTGTTTCAGCAGTAGTCATTCGCGACGCTTTAAGGCAAAGACCCGTTTTCTTAACTGATTTAAGCCTTCTTCACATGATTGCCCATACGCCTGACATGCATCCCATGCTGAGACCCTACTCAAGCGAGTTGGACAAGCTGGCTGTTTTCATGGAAGAACACAGAGAAGAGTTTCTGGTACCGGTGCCCAACGAGTGGGAAGACCGCATAAACTATGAAAACTTTCTAGGCGAAGTTAAAACAGCAGTGACGCTTAAAGCATGGATTGAAGAGACAAGCGAAGACGAAATCATAGAACGTTTCCATGTTCAGCCAGGAGACCTCTACAGAACCATTGAAAACGCCAAGTGGCTGCTCTACGCAACAAACGAGTTGGCAGAGCTTTTCGGCAACAAAGAAGTGCAGCCCCTAACCTTAGAACTCATGGAAAGAGTGGAAAAAGGCGTCAAAAAGGAGCTTTTGCCCATAGTTAAAATTGAAGGCGTTGGCAGAGTTCGCGGACGCATCCTCTACAACGCTGGATACAAAACCATGGAAGACATAAAACACGCAAAAATTGAAGACTTGATGAATCTGCCGCTGATAGGGCCGAAGCTTGCAAAGAAAATAAAGGGACAGGTTGGAGGCTTTGTAAAGAAGGGTGCATGGGAAAAACTTGAAAAAGAGGAAGAATGGAAACAGAAAGCCTTAACAGAATACTAACTTAGGTTTTCCCTCTGTTTTTGCGTTCTTTTTTGGTTTTTTCCACCATAAGCTCTATTTGTTCCAGCGCTGTGCCCAAATAATTCCGTGGGTTTAGGACTTCATCAATTTCCTTCGCGCTCAATTTTCCGCTTACAACCTTATCTTCTAAGAGAATTTCTTTAAAGGGACGTTTTTCCAGTTCACTTTTGATTGCCAGTTTCCGCAATAACTCGTGGGCTTCTTGGCGGCTCATCCCCTTCTTTGTTAAGGCTATCATAACAGCCTCGGACATGGCACGTCCCTGGGTTATCTCAATGTTTTTAAGCATGCGCTCTTCATCAACATGTAGATTAGCCACAATATTACTCATTAAAAACAGCATGTAATCTGTTAAGATGCATGCTTCAGGTATTATGAAGCGTTCAGCAGAAGACTGCGTTAGGTCTCTTTCATGCCAAGTTGTGACATTCTCTAAAGCTGGAATTACAAGACTTCTGACTACACGGGCTAAACCGCATACTCTTTCACATGTTTCAGGGTTACGCTTGTGGGGCATTGTTGAACTGCCCACCTGCTTTTCCTCTTCAAAAGACTCGAAAAGCTCGCCTATTTCTGGTCTTTGCAGCTCCCGAATTTCCATAGCGAAGTTTTCTAGGCTTGAAGCTATTAAGGCGAATACGCATACCAGTTCGGCGTGGCGATCCCTTTGCACAATCTGCGTAGAAATATCAGCGGGCTTTAAGCCTAACCTCTGCATGACAAGCTCCTGAATTTTGAGGGCATACTCGCCTAAACCTGCTTGAGTTCCCACTGCACCGCTCATTTTCCCCACTAAGACGCGTTCGCGGCATTGTCTAATTCTTTCAATATGCCTTGAAATTTCCCGCATCCAAACTACAAACTTAAAGCCCAAAGTTGTTGGCAAAGCATGTTGCCCATGGGTTCGTCCCATCATGATGGTTTTCTTATATTGTAAAGCCTTGTTCATCAAAATTTTCTCAAAATTATCTAACTTTTCTTCGATAAGCGTTAAGGCTTCTTTCAGCTGAAGAGCAGTTGCGGTGTCAACAATATCGTAGCTTGTGGCGCCCAAGTGGACATAGGCGCCACTGGAGCCGCTGGCTTCTGCTAAGGCTTTAACCAAAGCGGCAACATCATGCTTAATTTCTCGTTCAATTGCTTTTACACGAGCCAGCTTAACCTGGTCCAGCGAAGCCGCAGCCATAATTCTTTCAGCGTCTTCCCGCGGTATGTTGCCAACCTCGGCGTGCGCCCAAGCCAAGGCAGCCTCAACATCCAACATTTTCTGGACGCGGCTTTCCTCATCAAAAATCCTGCGCATTTCAGACGTTCCATAACGTCCAGTATCAATAGGAAGGATGGGCAAACATTAAGCCTCCGCAGAAAGATATGACGATTAAAGATTAATGCTTTTTCTGTTTAACAACACATGTTCTATTAGACTTCAGGATACCACTCCATTAAGTCCATATGCTGTCCTCTTTACAATTATAAACATAGACATCTTTCAACAGGAGCTGTCTTCCATAAAGTTTCAAACCGAACCTCTTGTTTATTTTTCCTTTTATTAGTATGAAACCCGAAAGAAACATGCCAGCTAAAATCATAGCAGAGTAGGCTATTTCTATGAAACAAAGCCTTTTAGGCGGCCAAATGCCTTTTCTATAAGCAAGATTTATTATTGTTGAGAGAGGACTTGAAAGATTATGGTTGAAAACGTTAGAGAACTTTTAAAAGCCCATGAAGGCATAAAACATGAAGTCTACCTAGACATCGAAAACTCAAGCATGGTTCCAAAAGAAATTGTGGATGCTATGCTGCCATACTTTAACCATCGTGCTTATGGCAACCCCACTTTAACGCATAAGCCTGGATGGGAAGCCTTCGAAGCCATAATGGAATCTGCCCAAAAAATCGCGGGGTTCCTAGGCTGCAAAAACTTAGAAGAAGTCAACTTCACGCCCGGCGAAACAGAAGCCAACAATCTTGCACTGTTGGGAACAAGCCTAAAAATGAGAGATAAAGGCAAAAAAATTGTGATATCCGAAGTTGAGCCCCTAAGCGTGTTACATGTGGCTGAAATGCTTACAAAATACGGGTTTTCAGTGACCAAAATTTCTGTGAACGGCGAAGGCTTCATAAACCTTGAAAAACTTGGCGGAGCTGTAGACAAGGAAACCGTCTTGGTGAGCATATCTGCTGTTAACCATGAAATAGGCACCATACAACCCCTAAAAGAGGCTGTGGACATTGTAAAAAGTAAAAACCCAGCCGTCGTATTCCACACAGATGCCTCAGACGCCTACGGAAAAATCCCATTCAACGTTCAAACTTTAAATGTGGACCTAGCCACTGTAAGCAGTTACAAAATTTTGGGACCCCGCGGAATAGGAGCCCTCTACGCAAAGGAAGGCACAAACATTGAACGCATCCTTGAAGGCCAAATTGGAACCCAAAAACTTTGGCCCGGGGTCGAAAACACCCCGTTAATTGTGGGATTTGCAAAGGCCTCGGAACTTGCATTCCGAAACTTCGAAGAAAACGTAAGCTACATTAAAAAGCTTAGAGATAAACTTTTAGAAGGTATATTCACAAAAATCTCAGACGTACGCTTAAACGGACCTAAAGGTGAAAAACGGGCTCCTGACAACGCAAACATAAGCTTTCTTAGATGCGAAGGTGAAGCCTTAACCATTGAACTAAGCTTGAACGGCGTATACGTTTCAAGCGGAAGTGCGTGCACTAGACGTCTGCTTCAGCCAAGTCACGTTCTTGTCGCCATCGGCAGAAAATTCGAAGAAGCCCACGGCAGCATCCTAATGAAAGTAACCCGCTATCATAAAGACGAAGACATAGACTACGTTTTGGAAGTTATGCCTAAAGCTGTTGAAAGGCTTAGGGGAATAACAGGCTCAACGGGGGTTGAATAGTATGTCGCGTGTGCCCTTACCCTATAGTCAAAAAATCCTTGATCTTTTCCGAAATCCCAAAAACCTTGGGAAGATGGAAGATGCCACAGTGTCAGCTGTGGCTGGAAACCCCGCCTGTGGGGACATGATAACCTTCTACCTAAAAATCAACGACCAAGACGTTATAGAAAAAGCCACTTTTGAAAGCTACGGCTGCGCCGCGAACATAGCCACTTCAAGCATAGTCACAGAAAAAATTAAAGGGATGAAGCTTGAAGAGGCTTGGAAAATCTCGTGGAAAAGCGTTTCAGAAGAAGTGGGTGGTCTTCCAGCTGTCAAATTTCACTGTGGTGTTCTGGCTGTCGGGGCTCTAAGAAGAGCCATAAGGGCCTACTACAAAAACAAGCAAGCCTCCCCACATTGGCTGCCAGCGGAATCCACCTTTGAGGAAAAACAAGCCCTTGAAGAGGAAGAATTGGCGAGGATACTCTCAAGAAAAATGAAGCTTGCAGAAGAGGGCACATGATGTTCGATCCCTACAAGATTAGGGAAGATTTTCCAATATTAAAACGAAAAATAAATAATCATCCGCTAATCTATTTTGACAATGCGGCTACATCCCAAAAGCCAAAACAAGTCATCGAAGCCGTTAAAGAGTATTACGAGAAGCATAATGCAAATGTCCACAGGGCTGTGCATACTCTTTCTCTTGAAGCCACAGACCTTTACGAAAGCGCCCACGAAGAGGTCGCCAAATTCATTAACGCAAAGGGGATAGAAGAAATAATCTTCCTAAGAGGCACAACAGAAGCCATAAACCTTGTCGCCTATTCTTGGGGAATTAGAAACCTAAACCGCGAAGACGAGGTTTTAATCCCTCTCATGGAGCATCACAGCAACATTGTCCCCTGGGAAATTCTATCAAAAATAAAAAGGTTCAAAATTAAGTACGCAAATTTAAATGCAGATGGCACTCTAAACTATGAAGTTTTAGAAAAGGCAATATCCGAGAAAACTAAAATGGTCTCTATAACGCATGTCTCGAACGTCACAGGAGTTATAAACAACGTTAAACGAGTTATAAAAACCGCACATGAGCAAGGCGCATTAGTGCTTGTAGACGGAGCTCAATCTGTTCCTCATATACCTGTAGATGTTAGGGATCTAGATGCTGATTTTCTCGCATTTTCTGGACATAAAATGCTTGCACCTACGGGCATAGGCGTCCTATATGGCAAACGAGAACTTCTTGCGGAAATGGAACCTTTCCATGGAGGCGGCGAGATGATAAGGGATGTATCCTTTGACCCTGTTAAAAGGCGGTGTTTAATTTCTTGGAATGCTCTCCCATGGAAGTTTGAGGCTGGGACGCCTAACATCAGTGGCGCTATAGGCTTAATGGCTGCTATAAAGTATTTGAAATCGTTAGGAATGGAAAATGTGCAGTCTCACGAGTGCACATTAACAGAATACGCCCTTAAACGCATGAAAGAATGTGAAAAAGTTAAGGTTTACGGTCCCGAGGAAGCCTCAGCCAGATGCGGAATAATCCCTTTCAACATTGAAGGGTTCAATTCCCACGATATTGCTTTGTTTCTTGACAGTTATGGAATCATGATCAGAAGTGGTTTTCACTGCGCTCAACCTCTTCACCAAAAATTAGGATTATCCTCTTCGGCTAGAGCAAGCTTCTACATCTACAATACAAGAGAGGAAATTGACCAGTTTATTGAAGCCTTAAAGGAGATTGAGCAGTCCTTATGAGCGTAAACATAGAGGACTACGTTGCTAGGATTGAAGAGGCGTGCGGCGCGGAAAGGGACTTTATTGTCTTATTCAAATATGACAAGAAGAACGAAGTCGTGGACAAAATGCTAAGGAAGGCAAGAGTGGAAAAAGCAGTTGCTGGAATTATTTTTGATTTAACCTTTAAACATTTTTCTTTTCGCCTTTATGGAACTGGAAAGGCAATTTTTAAAAAAGTAAAGGATAAAGAGGAACTGCATAAGGTTTTAGTGGATCTTCTTTCATAATGTTGAGCTTATTCAGCGTATTGAATCGTGAGAAGTAATATTTAAATGAAATGCCCCAAATAACATTAAAGGAAACAAGAGGGAACACGCTTGTCCCAAAGCAAGCAGAAACTAGCAGAAAAACCAATGGCCACAGTTGCCGTGGGCTTTGGATATCAAGGTGGAAAACGTAAAACCAGCGAGGCCGTATACGTTAAAGAGGAGCAAACGCGCACAGAAATAAAGGACACTAGAATATCCGTTTCAATAACCAAAACAGCCACAGTAGACTCGTATATAAATGCAGAGCTTAGGAAAAAGTACCACATAGACAAGTATGATCTCCACCCCGGATACGTGTTTCCAGAATCTGTGCGTTCACTTATTCCCCGAAACACTCCAGAATATGTGGACAAAGGTTTTAACTATGTTGAGAGGATAGTGCGCGCCCTTTATTACTTTAAACAGTGCGCCTTAATTGGGCCAAGCGGAACCGGAAAAACCCACATAGTATATTTAATAGCTGAACTCTGTGAGCTGCCCATATGGGAAATAAACTGCGGCTTACAGACGTCAGCATACGACCTTTTCGGAAGATACATAGGCCTTGGAAAGGAAAACTGGATTGATGGACAAATAGTGATGTGGTGCAGAAATGGAGGAATCCTCTATTTAGACGAGGCCAACATGATGAAGCAGGACATAGCCTCTAGACTTAACCCAGTTTTAGACACGAGAGGACACATAGTTTTAACGGAAAAGGACAACGAAATAGTGCATAGACATCCATATGGGTACTTGGTAATTTCTATGAACCCTTTTTCAGCCGAATTCGTTGGAACAAAACCATTAAACGCAGCCCTTAGAAGACGCATGTCTGTTTGGATAAACTTCGACTACCTAAGCGTAGGCGACAAAATATCCCAAGACGAAGTAGAATTAATCGCCAAGAGAAGCGGCATCGACAAAAAAACAGCAGAAAAAATAGTTCGCACAGGAGCCGAACTGCGGAGACAATATAAAAACGGCGACCTACCCTATGGGCCTTCACCGGGGGATTTAATCAATTGGGCGACATTGATCGCGGACGGGTGCACACCCATCGAAGCAGCGGTGGAAACAATTGTTGGAACCACAAGTGATGATGTGGAAGTTCAAGCAGTGGTAAAGCGGATAGTTGAGTCCGTTTTCAGCTCACCTTAAGCGGAGAAAATGGGTTAATCTTGAATTTTTTTGATTTTGCTTGGTCAACCACTCTTCAAGTTACAAAGAAATCTTACAATGAACTCAAAATCCTCTTTCATGACGAATTAAGATATCCTTATCTTGGAAAAGATGAAAGAGGTTATGTTCTTCACTTAATTAAGCCAAAAAAGTTGAATGATAAGCATGTCATTTTTCAAGGATTAAAATTTAACCTAGAAAACCCAACCCACAAGAAAATCATTTGGTACCTATTTAAATCATCGGTCTACCATCTAAGTTTACACTCTCTTCTATCAGACTTTTCAGTCTATTCTAAATGGGCCCGCGGGAAACAGCTGAATCTATCCACTTTTGCAGTCAGCTTAATTGAAGACGCCATACTCACTAAGCATTTGAAGCAGTCTTTTAGATGGATGCTTCCAGAAATAGCCTACGCTAATGTGATCACTTTCATCAGAATGAAAAGCGCCGAAAAACTTTCAAGTGATGTTTCACGAGTTATGGCTCTAACACTACTAAACTATAATGTTGGAAAAATTAAAGGGAAACTGAAAAATGATGTCCTCACCGATGTTGAAGCTATAACATCTATGCTGCGAAAAATCCGGGAAAACCCCACAGCGGACGACAAAGTGGATTACGCTAATAAAATATATGATGCCTTATCAGCCTACGGTCAAACCTTTGAAGTTCCCTCACTATTATATGCGGAAAGCCACGGGACCAATGACCTGTTCTACGAAGGACAAATACCTGAAGAAAAAGAAATTCAAGGGCTTCTCGCTGAAACGCTTCAAACAATGGAACCTGAATTTAAAGATGAGCAACAACTAAAAAACGCTCTGCAAACCTTAGAAGGAAATGATGCCCATCAGGCTTTAACTGCATGGCAGGAACGCGAAAACTCTCAACTCAAAATTTTAAAAGGCTATATTGAAACGGGGAAAGATACACAGTTTGAAGATTTCGCCTTTCCAAAAGAGGATTATGCTGAATTTCAAAGGAGAAGGGAACTTCTAAGCAGTCCCATTAGGCGAATAATGCATCAGTTAAGGCTTTTAAAAAACGTCAGCGGCGAAGACTTCAAACAAGAGAGCGGATTCGTCGACCTGCAAGAGGCCATACAAGTTATTGCAAGTAAAAGCCAGCGAACCGACATTTTTGTACGGGAAGAACTCCAAACCAGAGAAGACGCATGGTCCATACTTATAGACGCAAGCCACAGCCTAAACATGTTCAAAGGCGAAGTTCGAGGCATAGCCCTTTGCTTAGCTGAAGTTGCCAAAACGCTAATTCTCAACCAGAATTCATGGGGAATGTACGCCTTCAACAACAAATTCTACATCATAAAAGACTTTTCAGAAAGGTACGACGCCCATGTGAGGGCAAGAATAGGAGGATTAAACCACGGAGGCTTCACATACTTGCCTGACGCCCTTTTGCTTGCAGCTAAAGCCTTGAAGGGTCGCTTAGAAGAAGCACGCGTCCTAGTTGTTGTTTCAGATTTTTTCCCAGCTGGATATGAAAATGCAGGAGAAAAATTGAAGGAGAACATTAAGAAGATTGAGCGGATGGGCATAGGCATAATAGGCATAGGGGTAAACAGCACCGCTGTTAGACAATATGTGAGAACTAACTGTGTTGTTGAAAATCCCTTTGATTTAATGAAAAAGTTCACAAAAGCCTTCATTGAGTACAGTGCAAGTTAGTTAAGGCGCTGAGCATAGCAAAGCGTCACATTCGCTTTACTACTGAAAAATCCGCAACAAACTTGAATTTTTCCTCATTTTCTAAGCCTTTCTTAAGTCTGAAAGCTATCTTTTCAGGAACCCCATTCCGGATATATGTTATATAAATCACGTTTTTCCCCAAGCCATAGCGTTCCAAGTCTGTTAAAGCATTTTTAATTTTCTCAAGCTTGTCTATCTTGTTTTTAAGTTCTTCAATAGCCTCAAAAATTATTTCCACTTCCCCAAAATCATCAGCACAAAGTAGCAAATCCTTAAATTCAACCCACTCTGTGGAGGCTGAAGCTTGCTGCTTTCCTTCTTTTTTACCCCCTTTACTGCCGCCAGACTTCAAAACTTTTTGCAATTCAGAAGCCCTTTTAACCCACTCTTGATCTTTCGAGGATTCTGGGCTCCTTAAAAGTGTGCCTAACCATTGGCTATAATCTTCTAACAACATCTTGTACTGATTTACCTCCTCCTCTACCATTTCTCGAATCTCTTTGATGGAATAAAACGTTCTTATTTCCGTTAAAGGCCCATCCATACTCTTCACCCTGAACTTTATTCCTCTGGGCTCTCACTTCTCAGCGAAGTTTCAACAACATCCATGGATTCTTGAATCTTCAAGTCTTCCCTGCCGCCGATAATAGCTTTTACAACATTTTTCAGCTCTTTCTTTATTCTCCCGAAGAAGCTAACTCTGGCGCTTATTTTCTTCCTATATAACATTATAACTTTGGCTAGTTCCGGCATCACAACAAGCAAAGTGGCCATAACAATTTCTGGAGGATATTCAGCTAAAAATGCAGAGTGCACTTCACCTTTTTCGTAGACTAGTATTAGATGGCATTCTTCATTTAAAATTACTTTTTTCACTTTAACCTTTAGGGGCATTTCTCTTGGCGGAATGTTAAAAGACACATTAAGTCTTTTCAAAACCTGCCGCAGAGAATCGCAAAGTTCTCTAACCAGCTTATCTTCTTCCATTAAAAACTCACTTAACTGCAAAGTTTCCTCACTTATACTTTTCAATAGTTCCTGCAGCTTCTGTTCAAATTCAGCTTTATGCTTCTCTATTTCCTCTATGTCTAGAACTTCCTCGCCGCCTTCAGAAAACTGCATGGGATGGAAAAAGTATGCCTCTTCAACACTTTCCTCTAGGCTTTCTTCACGCCTCTGTCCCTCATCCACTTTTGAGTCTTTTCTCTCCATGAAACAACTCACCGAATTTTTAGATAATCCAGCTATCTAATCAGAAGGGATTGAAGGAGATAATAGAATTAGTATGTGGCGGGGTGTTACGCACTAATCAATGATTAGAACGCTCAACAAACAAAAGCCATAATAGCAAATAACACCTTTATTTTTAATTCATATTTTAAATTCAGAAGTATAAAATATAGAATACGCGGAATCGGTTTCTGAATTGGAATAGGAGCAGGCATATAAGGGGTTTAAATGGAGTTATCCGTCGAAAAACCTGAGGGCATAATGAAGCTTTACGATGAGAACAGCGGATTATGGAGATTCGTAAAGGCTGACAAGGAATCAGTTAAATCTATAGAACTTATTGAGAGGGCTCTTCGGGGGCTTGGGCTGTCAAAGAATGAAGTAAAAGTTTACATTTATCTTGCAAGAACTGGTGAGCATAAGGCAAGCGAAATTTCTGAGGCTTTGTCCCTTCACAGGACTGAAACCTACAGAATTCTACGGGATTTAGAAAAGAGAGGATTAATCTCGTCTGTTTTCGAAAAGCCCTTAAAGTTCATAGCCACATCCTTTGAGAAGGCTTTAGACATACTCATAGAAACCAAGAGAATGAAATTGAACTTTCTGGAGAAAAAAAGAGAAAGTTTAGTGAACATTTGGCTGTCTCTTCCAAAATCTGAAATCGAGCTTGAGAGAAAAGAGGTTTTCCAAATATTAGAAGGTGAAGAGCAAATAAGCCTAAAAGCGGATGAAATCCTAGACAAAGCTGAGAAAGAACTATCAGTATTCATATCGGAATATGACATTACAAACTTTTACCATTCAGGGTTTTTGGATAAACTGGAAAAAGCATCTAAAAAGGGTGTAAACATTCAGCTTTTAACGAATTATTCTCCCAAAACATGCTTCTTCATAGAAAAGACTAAACTGAAGAGAAGCAGGTATTCGCGTTTGAATGCTGAAGAGTTGCCAACGTTCATACTGGCTGATAATGAGCAATTGCTTTTACTAATTAGGAAGGAGAATGGAAAGAAGAAGGTCGCAGCCTTATGGACAAATTATGACGCTTTTATAAAAGCCCTAAAAATGCTTTTCAATGAACTTTGGAACAACAATGCTTAGGCTGTTACTCCTTTAACTTTGAATTTTATTTCCTGCCACACCGACTCAGTCAGCATTCTCGCTTCCTTGTCTATTATCATGAGGATCGCAAAATATATTATTCCGCCTAAGGCTGTCACGCTCAAGGTTAAGTATATTCTAGTTGGATGCGGGATTGTGTAGAGAACCATTGCCATGATAGCCGAGGCGAAAACGTATTTTAGAATATTTTTCCATGGAATTTTTATTTTTGTTATTCTGCAAACCATAGCATATAGTATAAGGAACATGGCAAAACGGGTTGCAGAATTTATGATAGCCACGGATAGTGCGGATGATAAGGGTTGATTTTGTGTATAACTTTTTAAAACATAGAAAGTTGTAGGCAAGGTTATTGCTGAGTGAATATATGATAGGGAAAAGGCTATGAATAGTGGACTTTTAACAAGTTCTCTGAAGGATATTTTTGCTTTCTCGTCTACTCTTTCAAATCCGTAGAGAATAAAGCTGAAGGTTGTGGAGGTTGCTGCTATGAGCGCGTCGATTGCCAAAACCATTAGTATTGGCCATGCTTCCTTGTATTCGCCTTTCAAAATGGTGAGGTAAGAGTCTGGTATGGCTAATATTCCCGCAGCCATGGGTATTGCAAACATCAAAACGGTTTTTAGGGATATGGATATGTCTTGACTGCTTTTTTCAGCTAGAAGTTTTGGGTATAAGGCGAAGGCTAGGAAAGATGAGTAGGTCACTATGCTTGCTATTTGGGCTGCGGCACCATAATTGCCCCTCGCGGCTTCTCCGCCATAAGTGAATAACATTATGAATATGAAAGCTGCTATCTGGTTGCCTATAACGTAGTAAATGTTTGCAACCGATCCCTTCGTCCATTCTTTCACATAAGTCCACTCCACTTTCTCTTTCAACTCTTCCGCTAAGAGTTTTGAATAAAATGCTAGCTGAACCGCAACCCCGATTATCATGCTAGTTAGAGCTCCCAAAAGCGAAAGCTGAAGCCTAATTATGAGCATATAACCTAAAGTTATCTTGCATATTTCTCCCAATAATAGTCCATAGCCCACTGTATGGGGCATCTTTGCTTGGAGGCATGACTCTAAAGCGTTGAGTATGTAAACCTCAACTATTTGTGCTGAGGCCAGTAAATATAAGAAAACATATTTTTGGCTTATATCCAGTGTAGAAGTTATTAATGGAGTAAGTAGGAGATAAGCCAGCGCTGCCACCGTTGATAGTGTTAAATTTGTGGCGAGTCCTGTTTTAATGGCGCCTCGCTTGGCTCTCGCAGTAAACCTCAAAGCCCAGAAGGGGAAAACACCGGCTAAAATGGTGAAATAAGCAGTTATGTCGCTTATATTGAACCATATCCCATATTCATGTGTTGTAGCTGAACGAGCTATCATCAGCTGAAAGGCTAGTCCCGTGGCTATGCTTAGCATTTTAGCCGCAAAAATGACAAAGCCTGAATACTGAAGCCTAATCTCGTTTTTTGTCAAAGACTGACCCCAAATTGTACTATTTTTGGTGTTTGAAGCACTTAACGTTTTTAAATAATTTACTATTGATTTGTAATGCTGGAGAGATGAATTTGGTTGCAGCTAGGGATGTGTTGATTCTGGCGGGTGGGGGCGGTCACACGGGGTATGGTTATGCTTTAGCCCAGAGACTTTACGGTAGGGCGAACTTGCATTTTCTTGTTCCTGAAGGAGATGTTTTAAGCCGGGAAAGGCTTGGCAGGTTCGGCACTGTTAATTTCCTTTTGAAACCTAGGGATGCAAAAACTCCAGCAAGAGAGTTTATCCCTAAACTTGCTGAAGCGTTTTTCGATTCTTTTAAGAAAGTTCTTGGAAAATTTGCTGTTGTTGTAAGCACGGGTAGCAACTTTTGTTTGCCGCCTAGTTTTTTGGCTTGGTTGAGGGGTATACCCATAATTAACATAGAGAGCTCTGTCCGATTTACAAAGCCTTCCAAAACAGCGCTTCTTCTACAGCCTTTTTCAGCTGTCACTGTGCTGCAGTGGGAAGAGCAGAAGAGACTTTTAAAAAAAGGCATTGTAGTTGGACCTTTACTTCCTAAACCTGAAGTTGAACCTTGGAATGGCGGATATATTCTTGTAACAGGCGGCACATTGGGACATAAGCAGCTTTTCGATGCAGTTTCTGAAAGTGAATTAGGGAATGTTGTGCTGCAAACTGGCAGGGTTGATCCGGAACCTTATAGGAGACGGCATCCTGAATGGAAAATCCTAGAGTATTCTGCAAGGTTTTATGAGCTTGTGGCTGGTGCTGATGTTGTGGTTACGCATTTTGGGTCCACGGCCCTTGAGGCTTTGGTTTATAGAAAACCGATGGTTATGGTTCTTAATCCGGAGTGGAAAAGAACTGTGGGCAGGTCTGATGCGGAGATTTTTGCGGAGAAGGTTAATGCTGTTTTTGTGTGGGATGTGAAATTGGAAAGCTTGTTGAAAGCCATTGAGGAAGCGAAGAGGAGAAGCTTGCCTGTGTTTGAGGATGGTGCCGGGAAACTTGCTGAAATGATTTTGAGGTTTTAGGAATGGGTGATTCTTTGCGTGTTGTTTATGTGGCGTTGGATCCTCTGAAGTATCCTAGGATAAGGAAGATTGCTTATAGCCTTAGAAAGGTTAGGAATGTGGATTTTAGCGTTATGCTTCCTTGGTTTAGGTTTGTGTATCGCGGTAGTAGGGTTGGGCGTTTGTTTTTTGCTTTTTTGAATTATTTTGCTGTGGTTTTCCAGATTTTTTTTGTTCGTGGTGATTTGTTCTGGGTTGCTAATTGTCCTGATGTTTTGGTTTTCCCTTTGATTTTGCGGCGGAAGCGTTACATTTTGGAGTATCGTTCTCCATGGGCTATAGAAGTAGCGCAAGAGTTTGGAAGGGGTCCTTGGGTTCGTTTTACGTCTATTTTTGAGCGTTTGGCTCTAAAGCATGCTTGGGTTGTCACTTTGACTACGAGTAGGCTTTTTGGGCGTGTTAAGGATTATGGGAAGCCGACTTTTGTTATTCCAAATTATCCGTTGGAAAGTTTTGGGAAAAACGTGATTCCGAGGGAAGAGTTTAGGAGGCGTTGTGGGTGCAGCGTTAATGATAGGGTTGTTTTGTTTGTGGGTAAGTTAACACATGTGGAGGGTGCTGATTTGCTGCCGAAGATTATGGAGGACGTGTTTAGGCGAGACGCTGCGGTTGTGTTTTGGATTGTTGGCGATGGACCTTTTTATGAGCTGCTAAAGGCTTTTGCTGATAAGTTCCCTAAACGGGTTATGTTGTTTGGTTGGCAATCTCATAGGAGTATTCCGAGTTTTATTGAGGCTTCAGATGTTTGTGTTGCGCCTAGGTATAAGTCTCCTTTCTCGGTTTACTATAATGAGGAGGGTGTCAGCAAGTTTTCTGAGTATATGTTTTTTGAGAAGCCTATTGTTGCTTGTGGTGTTGCGGAATCCAGTGAATACTTGCTGGTTGGTGAGGATGAGATGGCTGACGGCATTTTGAGGGCTTTGCGTGGTGAAGTTCCCAGGCCTAAGCGTAGGACTTGGGAGGAGTATTCTGAAAAGAAGATTATCGAGTTGTTTAATATGATTCTTTCTGGAAAGATTTGATTGCCGCTATTATTTTTTGGGAGGCGTTTCCGTCTCCGAAGGGGTTTGGCAGTTTTTTAAGCTTTTCAAGTGTTTCTTCCTCTTTTTCTAGGATTTCGGCTGCTGTTTTTGTTATTTTTTGTGGGTTGGCTCCTGTTAGGCTGTTGGCTCCAAGCTGTACTGTTTCGGGCCATTCTGTTGTTTCGCGGAGCGTTATGCATGGGGTTTTTAGCCAGAAAGCTTCTTTCTGCATTCCGCCAGAGTCTGTTAGGATTAGCTTTGCGTTTTTTATCAGTTTTAGTGTTTCATGGTAGCCTAGGGGTTTTATAAGCCTAATGTGTTTTTGTTTTTCCAGTTTTGGGAGTAGTCTTGTTTTGCGGAGTTGTTTTTGGGTTCTTGGGTGGGCTGGGAAAACTATGGTTAGTTGGTTTAGCCTTATCATGGCTTCTACTATTGTTTTTAGGTTTTCTGGGTTGTCCACGTTTTCTGGTCTGTGAGCTGTTAATAGCGCGTAGGTTTTTGGTTCTAAGCCTAACTGTTCTAGGATTGGGGATTTTTCCGCTTTTGGCAACTGCTGGATTAAC
>JAWCNE010000001.1:0-95285 GCA_038849025.1 Bathyarchaeia archaeon | reverse complement strand
GAGTATGCTTAAAAGCCTACTCGAGCTTGTATTATATTGATAGTAAGAAAAGCTTGTTTAGACTGGGAGATTTATGGTTGAGGAGAAAGAGATAGTTGAATTTCTCAAAACTCATAGGGGTGAAGCCTCCCTTAATGAGATAGCGGAAGGATTGGGAATACCCAAGTATGGACCAAACTCCGCTTATGCCTTTCTGCAGTCTCTTAAAAACAAGGGGATGATTGAACGTCGCGGCGAGTTGTGGGTCCTCACAAGCGAAGCAGCTGAGCCTAAGCCTTCAGAAAAACTTGAAGAAGCGCCTACAAAACCGCCACTGCCAGAGCAAACGCCAGAAGTAACCGTTCCAGAGGTTGAAAGGCTTGTGAAGGTTATGGCGCAAACCCTTGCCGAAGCCATGAAAAGCGCTAAGACTCCAGCCGACGAGTGGGAGCTTGCAACAAAACCCATGACAACAAAAATCGAGAAAGGCGAAGAAAAACTTGGCAGCTTGATACTGAGGCCTGATGAAGCCATCGAAGCCAAAAAACCGCTGATAGGCTTTTCAACAGGCACTTTTATCGATCAGCTGTTTCTAACCCCTGAAGGAAAAAGTTTGGAAGGCATACCCATATGTGGACAATTTGCCATCACAGGCTTGCCAGGCGCTGGGAAATCCATACTTGTTGAGGAAATAGCTGTAAGGGTTGCCGCTTCTGGCAGGAAAGTGCTTTACGCCACGGCTGAAGACACTTGGAAGAGCGCCACGCCCCGTTTTGATTTGCAGTCTAGGCTGAAGCAGAAAGCGGACATTTTAGGTTTAGACTGGGGCAAAATCCGCGAAAACCTCTTTGTGCTGGACACTGTGGCTTATCCGGAGCTCCGTGACTGGAACACTTTCGCTGAAACCTACCGTTATGTTGCAGAAAAAGAGAAAATTGAACTGGCCATAATAGATTCGGTTACAGTGCTTGAAGCCTACCGGGGAGCCTTAAAATACCGTGTGATGGAATTGGCTAGATATAATCAGGTTCATGGGATAACTGCCCTATATGTAAACCAGCGGAGCTCAGAAGTCTGGGACAGCTATGATATGGCAGGCGGCATAGGCTTAGCCCATAACTTGGACGGCACAATAATAATTGATTATGGACGCGTATACTGGTATGACCAGCAGGTTGATTTAGGCGTTGACAGAGGCGAATTTGTCCGCATAGCACGAGTTTTGGACTGTAGAATGAGCAACTTTGAAAGGCGGAGAATAAAAATTGACATAACCCAAGACGGGTTCTTGAGGGCAATAGAGCCTATACCGAAAACTAAGGATGCAAAATAAACCAGTGAAGCAGAACCATGTCAACGGTTAAGCCGCCAACATTAAAAGAGCTTATAGAAACTTACGGTTCTCCAAAAGAGGCGGTTGTGCGCCTAATCGAGGCAGGGTTCTCTCCAGAGCAAATAGAGTGGAAAACAGGCATGCCTTACTATTTGATACGCCTTTACATGGATGGGAAAACGCCAAAAAAGGACATATTCTTCTCAAAAATAGTTGAATATTACGAGCGCATAGCAGTGCTCCGTGGGAAAAAAGGGAAAGAAACAGAGCTAGCCAAATTCTTCCAAAACCCAGAGCTTCCTCTGGAAACTAAAGCCCGCTTTGCCTTAGGAACAATTACAGAAGAAAGCCTGAAAGTTGGTCCTGTCCTGATAGAGCGAAGCCTAAGCTTGGCAGTGGGAGTTTCTAAAAATGAGGTTAGGAAACTTTTATTAGATTATGGGGAACACGGCGAAGTGGCATATTTGCTTAAAAAACCAGCAGAACCCAAATTGACGGTCAGTGAAGTTTACGAAGCCGTAAAGCTTCTGCCAAAACTGAAAGGCTTGAGGGAACGGGAACTCTATGTTTCCAGCTTGTTGAGGGAAAGCACACCTTTAGAGGCGAAATACATTGTTAGGCTCCTCCTCGGTGATTTAAAATTGGGCTATTATGCTAACACGGTTATTAGGGCTGCAGCAAAA
This sequence comes from Bathyarchaeia archaeon, assembly GCA_038849025.1. Classification (GTDB taxonomy): domain Archaea; phylum Thermoproteota; class Bathyarchaeia; order Bathyarchaeales; family Bathycorpusculaceae; genus WUQU01. The sequence goes on along the minus strand of JAWCNE010000001.1, from coordinate 93,290 downwards.
GCCTACAAAGTTCCACCGGAGCTCATCCAAAAAGCATGCGCCATAATGGGAATAACCGAAGGCATAGGCATGGCTTCTGAGGGAGCGTTTAAACTTGCAGAAGTAAAAATGCGGCCAGGTCAGTTTATCAAGCCCCAGCTAGCCCACCTATATGAGCCGGACAAGGTTGTCTACCCAGCCAGAGCCGAATACAAGCTAGATGGGAGTAGGCTTCAAATTCACAAGTGGGGCACTCAAACCTGGCTTTTTTCAAGGCGCGGTGTGGAAAAGTCACAGACATTGCCGGAGGTTGTGGAGATAGCAGAGCAGTTTAAAGCGCAAAGCTGCATTGTGGACAGCGAAGTCATAGCCGTTGACGAAGCGGGCAATCCGCTGCCCTTTCAGGTTATGCTTGAAAGAACCGTGCCTAGGGAGCTTGAACCAGAAGAACTTGAAGAGAGAAAAAGAAAAGTTAGGGTTACAGTTAAAGCCTTTGACATGCTCTTTTTGAATGGGCGGGAGCTTACAGGCTTGCCCCTTTTTGAGAGGAGAAAATACCTATTGGAGGTTGTTCCAGAAGAATACATTGTTGAGGGTGTTGACTGCCAAAACGAAGTGGAACTGATGCGTTTCTACGAAAAGGCTTTGAAAAACAGGTTTGAGGGCATCGTTGTCAAAAGTTTGAGCGCTCCCTACGAGATTGGACAGCGCACCTACACATGGCTTAAGCTTAAACCAGAACGCGACACCATAGACTGCACAATAGTTAAAGCCTTATACGGGAAGGGAAGACGCGCGGGCTTATACTCCTCTTTCCTATTGGCGGTACGCGACCCGACAGAAAAGAGGCTTTACACTATTGGAAGGGTTTCAAATTTGCCTGAAGAAACCATGGATGCGCTGGCAACGGTTGTTGAAAACACTCGGAAAAGTGAAGATGAAGAGGGAGTTTTTGTTAAACCGTCTTTGGTTGTTGAAGTAACTTATCAGGAAATTCAAGAGACAGACGAGTACACAAGCGGCTACGCTTTAAGAGTGCCAAAAATAGTGCGGTTTAGAACGGATAAAACAGTGGACGAAATAGACAGCCTTGACAAGTTGAGGAGGCTTTATGAACTGCAGTATGAGCGCTACCCAACCCAGACAATTTAGTTGCCCCTAAAATTGCTAGTTCTGAAATCGGGTTAACTATTAATTCATCTTAAAGCGTGTAAAATCTTCTTGTGTGTAAGACTTCATATGGGGTGGTGGAGTGAATATCGCCTATTGGCGCTGTGGTTTTGTATTGTTCCTTGCGGATTCCTAGGGCGATTTCTATGAACTCCTTTAATGTCTGGGTAGTAAACTCCCATGTTGGTCTTCCGTATTTTAGGCCTTTACAGTTGGAATCGGCATAAATGTAGAGTTTGCTTCCGCCGTATGGGTAAAGGGCTTCGCGGGCATATCCAAATTTTGGATTTGCAAGAACCTTAAAAGGCCAGAGTTTGCATGCGTCGGGTTTCATGTGTTGTAACCCGCACAGGTGCATGTTTGAAAGCTTGTAGAGAAATACGCATGAACCGTCGCTTTTCTTTTTAAGGTATAATTTGTTTAGGTCTGAGGCTGTTGTTTCTATGCCGTAGTTTTTAACTATGCGGAGCCATTCTTGAAAGTTTAGAACGACACTGTAGGCTTTGCAGCATAAACCGCACGCATCACATTTCCAGTAGGCGATGTACTGCCACGGCACGAACAGCATTTTCTAAGCCCTACACTGGTTTTCTCTAAAATCTGAAAATATAGGAGCCCTCATTAAAAGTTTATTTTGGTTAGGTACACCGCAGAGCACAAAAGATCGACGAGGGTGGACGCCATCACTTCTTGTCGTGATAGGTTAAACTTTCTTGTATAAGTAGATTGTGTGTGATGGGTAGCCCAGCTTTGGATTTTCACAGAAATTATCAACTTTTACGGGTTTCCAGCCTACAATTTCATAGTCGTGGGAAACCACGCGCACTCCCTTTTTAAGTTCAGCCTCAAGTTTAGGTTTAATCTTCTCATTAGCGCTCGTCGTCAAATACAGAAATACAACATCCGCAGATGTTAAATCCACATTGAAAATGTCACCGTTAACAATTGTCACTCTGTCTTGGAGGCCTTCCTCGTGAACCATACTTAATGCTTTTTTGGCTAAGTCCTCCCTCAACTCGACTCCAACGGCTCTGGCGCCGAACTCTTTTGCAGCCATTATCACTGTTCTGCCGTCTCCAGCGCCCAAGTCGAAGAAAACTTCGCCAGGTTTTAGATCAGCCAAAACCAGCATGTGGCGGACCACTGGAAGCGGACTTGGAACAAACGGAGCTATAAACAACTGTGAGCCTCCCTTTCTGGTTTTAGCAGCGCTTCACTCTCTTAAAAATTTTCCTAAGCCTACTAAGCAACATAGGTTGCCCTTTTCGGAATAGGCCTTCTGGCTTCCCCGCATTTTATGGCGCTTTGGGCGCAAAGCTCCAAGTATTTTTCTTCGTCTCCCGCACCTGCAGCCTCGGCGGCTTTTCGGCACAGTTCGCTGGGTTCTTCGCATCCCTCTTCCTTGCATAGTCCAGAAATGTATAGGCAGATTTCCTGCACGTCTTTCGGCTCTAGAACTGCTCTGTTTGTGCGGATTAGGAGGCAGAGTTCTCTGGCTAGAACGCAGTTTTTAATGTATTTAACTCTGCTGAGAACTTCTTCCCGTAGTTTTTTTCGGCTTATTTCCAAGTTTACTTTTCTCTCCTTAAACCTTGAATGCGCTGTTCACCCACATTAAGGTGGTCTCCCATTTAAAAGTTGTTGTAAGTCTTAACCAATTACCAAAATCTTTTGCTTATGGCTTTGCGTTCAGCTTCAAGAACAAGCTCGTAAAATCTGTCGCTGAGCGTGGGTTCCTTTTCAAGAACCTCCTTAACGTCTGAGGGTTGAACCTTTCTGGCGCACAAGGCCACGGCAGCAGCCTTTCCATACTTCGCCATTAAATGGGCTGTTTGAAGGGCTTGCCGCTGCAGTTTTTCTTCGCTTTTCGTAAGTTTTTCTCCCTTCTTTTCGACAAGAGGCATAATCCTCTCTTCCTCAACTTTTAGAAGACCTATAGCCGTGGAGCCGCATTTTGGACATTTTGGTTTTGCTGGCAAGTCTTTAACCCGTATCATATCCATGTAGCTCCAACAGTTCGTGCAGATGAAGCTTCCGGTTTCGTTCAGCAGCCTAGCTTTGGCGGATTCGATGAGTACTGCGCGCATCCTTTCAGGCGGTATCAAGTCCGTTTTCATGCTGACTCGTTCAATGCCAATGCGAGCTACTGGAGTGGCGTTTCCGCCAGTTTCAACTTTTTCCACTTGAATTTCGCCCTTGCGGATTTTCCCTAAAACATGGATAAGCCTTTCCAAGTCCAAGTCCTTTGTAAAAACTTCTTTTAGGGCTTCTTCGAATATTGGGGTTCCTTCAAAACTTTTCAAAAGCCTTTGAAGACTTACGCTGCTAAAGTCAGCCCATTTTTCCAACGCTCCGAAACGCCTTGCAACATGAATCATTCTCCTCTTGAAAAGCCCAGTCTTTACAGTTGCCCTCGTTAAGGATTCTCTTATGGCTTGTTCGCCCATACCGCCCATCTCGTTTAGCAATGCGACTACTTGCTCTGCATTTGCAGCTCCCATGGTCTGGATAAATATGCGATACGGGTCGTGTTGAACAACTATGCCATATCCAATTTTTTCGGAAAGAAGCTGCCCCATAAGCTGGGCTAAGGCTCTGTTGGCCAGGGAACCGAAGTGCGCGTGAACTATTACAAATTCGTCCCAGTCTTCCACAGTTATTCGTTTATCCGATGGAAGCGGAATTCCCGAAGCAGCTTGCTCAATTATCTCAGTTAAAACGCTTAAAATAGTCTCCTTATCAGCAGGATAATGCTCACTAAGATTAACGGCAATTTCTTCTGGGGATAAGCCTTTCCGCATTTGCTCTTCGACAAAACTTCTAATGTAGCCAACTTCCTGCGCCACTTCAAAGGGCACAGGGATTTCTTCGCCTATCCAGCTTGGTATAGCCCCTGATGGATCGTCAACAGGCTTTACGTAAACTTTGTCTTCAGAGATGTGGAGGATTCGCCACGGGCTTCCTCTAATAATGAATTTTATTCCAGGCTTGCCGTATTCAGCCATAAAAGCTTCATCTAAAATTCCTATGGCCGCGTCGCTTGACTCGTCGACTACAAGGTACTGCTTCTCTTCAGGAATCATAGACAAATTTTCAAAATAATATTCAAAAAGCGCTTTTGTCCTCCGCGGCTTTAAGACCACTTTATCTTCAAAGGAAACCCACGCTAAACGTGGGAAACGCTGATGCATATACCTAAGAATTTTTTCAACATCCTCCATGGTCAAATCAGCGTAGGGATAAGCGTTTCTAAACATTTCCAAAATTTCGCTAAACTCAAGCCTCTTCTGCTTTAGAAGTAAACCGGCAATTTGATGGGCTAAAGCATCGTAAGGCTTAGGCGGAATATCAACAGGCTCTAAATCCTCTTTTAGGGCGCGCCTAGCTATGGCTAAAGCCTCCAACGTGTCGTCAGAATCCATTGTCACAATTATTCCCTCAGCTATGCGTCCAATTCTGTGGCCGCTTCTGCCCACGCGTTGTATAAGCCTCGTAACCTGCCTTGGACTCATATACTGTATGACTAGGTCTATTCGGCCAACGTCTATGCCAAGCTCTAAGCTGCTTGTACAAACAAGCCCCTTCAATTCACCGTTTTTTAACCCTCTTTCCGCCGCTATGCGGGAAGGCTTTGCTAACGAGCCATGGTGAATCGAAACAGGGAAGTCTATATCCCAAACTTTAAACCTGCTTGCCAAAACCTCTGATATGGCTCTTGTATTTGTGAATAGGAGGACGGATTTATGCTTGCTTATGTAGTCACGGATTATCCTAAGCCTCGCCGCCACTTCCGGATGAGTATAAAGCTGCTCAGCAAGCCTAAAATCCTCAGATTCCGGCTTTGGAAAAACGATTTTAAGACGCATTTTCCTAGCAACTGGAACCCTAACAATTTCAACGCTTCTACCATTCCCCACAAGAAACTGAGCAACTTTCTCAGGGCTTCCAATTGTGGCGGATAACCCTATTATTTGGAAGTCTCTTCCAATCATTGCCCTGAGCCTTTCCAAGGCTAGAGAAAGTTGGCTCCCCCTTTTGCTGTCAGCCATTTCATGCACTTCGTCAATTATAACCCAACGCACTTGCTGCAGATGCTGCCGCATAACCCAACCGGACAAAATCGCCTGCAAAGTCTCAGGAGTTGTAATTAAAACATCTGGAGGGCTTCGTGCTTGCCTCGCCCGCTCTTTTGTTTCTGTATCTCCGTGTCTAACAGCCAACTTTACGTCTAAATTGTTACACCACCACTCAAGCCTCTCAAGCATGTCACGATTTAAAGCCCTCAAAGGCGTGATGTAAAGAACTTTAATACCGGGAGCCGCAGGCTCTTGAAGAAGCATACTTAAAACTGGCAAAAAGGCCGCTTCCGTCTTACCCGTGGCAGTCGGCGAAATAAGCAGAACATTCTTGCCCTCAAGAATCTTTGGAATAGTCTTTTCCTGAGGTTCTGTAGGTTTAGAGAACCCCCTCTGCTCAACAAGCCTTCGAACAGGCCTAACAAGCAATTCAAAAGCATTCTTGGGACGATGTTCCAAGCTCAGTTAAACCTCAAATGCCAAAAGAATAAACACATATGGAAAGTAAAAGCATTTTGGAGAGTATTGTAAAGAATCTATGTTCCCACTCTTTAAATGGGTGTGCACAACATTGAAAATATTACGTTAATATGCCATAGAATGCTAAGGCTTATTGGAAAAATTTTAATTTTTTTCATAAAAAATTTATAAAATAGTCTGTCTTTTTAAACAAAAGACGAGCTGGAATTAAGATGACCGACCACAAAAGCCTTCCAATTGTTAAAAGCGAAGTTTTCGAAATGCCTAAACCATTAGAACAACTCTCCGAAAAAGAACTCGCAAGGAAAAAGTGTATAAGCCGAGTGATGACGCATACGTTAAGCTATTTCACAAGAGAGTTTGTCAAAAACGGGTTTGAATGGTTACTGCCAGTAATATTTTCTAAGTCAACAGACCCTCTATGGCCAGATCCTGGTGCTTCTCTGGAAAAGCGTATTGAAGTTGAAATTTACGGAGAAACCGTTAGAACTACTCTGAGCATGATAGTTCACAAGATGGTGGCTTGCTCTTTAGCCTATCCAAAACTCTTCACGTTATCCCCCAATGTAAGAATAGAAAAGAATGAAAGGGCAAAGAGCGGAATCCACGCTTATGAGTTCACACAGCTTGATTTTGAGGTTAGGGACGCAACTTCAGAGAACATAAGAGCCTTTGCTGAAAAACTGCTTTGTGGACTAATAGAGAGCCTAAAGCTAAACCTGCGTGAGGAATTGACCTATCTTGGATGTTATACCCATCTGAATGTTCCTAGCACACCATTCAAAGTTTACGACAAGGAGGAGCTTGAATGTGCATATGGGAAAAATTGGGAAACCCAAATAGCTCTAGAAGTCCAAGAACCTATTTGGGTCACAAACATTCCACGAGAATTTTACGACTTTGAAGATTTTGACAAAGGAAAGTGGGACAATTATGATTTAATTCTTCCCAAATACGGTGAGGTTTTGTCCGGTGCAAAAAGGGAATGGAGCTATCAAAAAATTGTCAGAAAAATGGAAAGAGACGGGGTTAAAAAGGAAAACTTTAAAGTACTTCTATCGCTAGCAAAAGAAGGAAGAATTCGTCCTTCAGCGGGTGCAGGAATAGGTATGGAAAGGCTTGTCGGCTGGATCGTTGGGGCAAAACACATAGGCGAGATTCAACCATTCCCCAAAATCCCTGGCATAGTTTATGATCTATGAAGAGTGGCGAGTTGCAAGAAATGAATGTCTACCTTGAAGCGTTAAGGCCAAAATTAAGTGAAATTGACTATCAGAAACTATGCGCCATAGCGAACCCTAAAGTTTACCAATTCATTGCTGAAGCCTCGGAACTTTGCAGCCCCGATAGAATTTTCATCTGCAGCGACTCCCCTGAAGACATCGAATACATTAGACGTCAAGCGATCGCCACCGGCGAGGAGAAACCCTTAGCAGTCCCTGGACACACAGTTCACTTTGATGGGCCTTACGATCAGGGGCGAGACCGCGAAGTTACCAAGTACCTGGTGCCTAAAGGAGACTTGCTTAGTAAAGCCCTCAACCAGATTGATAGGGATGAAGGCTTAGCAGAGGTAAAGGGTTTTCTTAAGGATGCCATGAAAGGCCGCACAATGATTGTCCGCTTCGTTTCCTTAGGGCCTCCCAACTCCATATTCACTATTCTCGGTTTGCAATGCACCGACTCTTGGTATGTAGCACACTCTGAATATCTCCTTTTCAGACCTGGCTATGAAGTGTTCCGTCTAGCGGAACCAGATAAGAATTTTTTGCGTGTTCTGCATTCGGCTGGAAAGCTAAACGAGAACATGGTTAGCATAGAACACGAGAAGAAGCGGGTATACATTGACTATTCAGAGGACACCATTTATAGCGTTAACACTCAATATGCTGGTAACTCTGTGGGTTTTAAGAAACTTGCTTTCCGTCTTGCTATCCGCAAGGCTAATCAGGAGGGGTGGCTGGCAGAGCACATGATGATTATGGGAGTGCATGGTCCCGGCGGACGCAAAACCTATTTTGCAGGAGCCTTCCCCAGCGCTTGCGGCAAAACTTCCACCGCTATGCTTCCGGGAGAAACTATACTGGGCGACGACATAGCCTACATCCGCAACATCAACTCGGTTGCCCGCGCAGTTAACGTTGAATGTGGTATATTTGGCATTATTCAGGACATAAACCCCAAAGATGACCCCATAATATTTAAAGTGCTCACTAATCCTGGTGAAGTAATTTTCTCAAATGTTTTGGTCAAGGATGGCAAGCCCTATTGGCTTGGCATGGGCTGCGAACTCCCGAAAGATGGAATAAACTATACGGGGTATTGGTGGGAGGGCAAAAAAGATGAGCATGGCAATCCCATTCCGCCGGCCCACAAAAACGCCCGTTACACGGTAGCCCTAAAAGCCTTAGAAAATTGCGATCCTGAATTGGATAATCCTTTAGGGGTTGAGCTAAGCGGTATAATGTACGGTGGCCGCGACGGTAAAGCGTACGTTCCTGTCCAGCAAAGCTTCAGTTGGGAGCATGGCATCATCTGTTACGGGGCATCCCTAGAAACTGAAACAACCTTCGCAATAATCGGTAAAGAAGGCATACCGGAAATAAACATGATGAGTGTTCAAGACTTCGTCTCCATCCCCCTAGGCCAGAACATACGCAACAACCTATCCTTCGGAAAGAATCTTAAGAAGGTACCCCTCATTTTCGGAGTTAACTATTTCCTGAGAGACAGGGAAACTGGCGAGTTCCTAAACGCTCCACGAGACAAGCATGTTTGGGTTAAATGGATGGAGCTACGTGTGCACAAAGATGTAGGAGCCCTAAGGACACCAACAGGTCTAATTCCCAAATACGAGGATTTGCGCTTACTTTTCCAAAAGATATTGGACAAGGAGTATAGAAAGGAAGACTACATTAAGCAGTTTTCTATTCGTGTTCCTGAAAACTTGGCTAAAATTGAGCGGGTGAAAAACTTCTACAGAGAAAAAGTATCCGACACTCCGGAAGAACTCTTCCAAATATTGGATCAACAACGTGAACGCTTGCTTAAGACTAAGGAACTCTTCGGCGATTACGTCTCACCAGAGAAATTCGAAGAAGAATAACCTTCATTTTATGCTTAAAACATTTTGTATCTAAATATAACTTTATATTTCTATTTTTTTCAAGGTAAAAGGGAGAGAACATATTGGCTAAAAAAGTTAAACATGCTTCTAGAAAAACGAGAAAAAGAAAAACAGATGTAGAAATTAGGCAAATGACTTTGGAGGACCTTCCTGAAGTTTGGCGCTTAAGTGAAAAAATTTTCACGCCTTACAGTTTGCAGTTCACCTACCGCACATGGAACATAAACGAGTTGCTTTCGCTTTTTCAGGAAGATCCCGAACTATGTTTGGTTGCTGAGGAAACAAAGCCTAAGAAAATTGTTGGATTCGTAATAGGAACAATATTGAGGCGCCCCTTCAGCCCTTGGACTTATGGTTATTTTGTTTGGGCTGGCGTAAAAAGGATTAGGCAGAGACACGGTGTTGGCAAAAGGCTGTATAAGGAACTGGAAAAGAGATTTAAGGATAAAGGAGCCCGCATAGCCATAGTAGACGTGGAAAGTAACAACCAAGCTGGAATACGTTTTATTGAAAAACTAGGGTTTAAGGAAAGCCAAACCTACATCTGGTACTCAAAAAACTTGGAACAATAAAGAAAGATGTGCCAATTATCACTTTGGTTTAACGATTTTTAACAAACTTTTGCAAACATCGTTCACAAACATTTGTAAAAAACTTGTCGAAAAATGCTGTTCAAAGAAAGATTTTCTATTCGAAAACAATGGAAAATTATTTATTCACCATCATCAGAAACCATGGTTATCGAGTATGTTGGAGGAAAATAAATGGCTAAATGTCCGAAATGTGGAACAGTTGTTAACACACCCAAGAAGAAATGGACCATGGCTGGACGCCCAGACAAATCAGGAAAGAGAATGCAGCTGGAAATCGGACTTTTTGACTGTCCGAAATGCCATAAACCCTTCCGAGAAGTCTTAAGCAAAAAGAAAGTTTAGCATATGGGCCGTTGCCGGCGACTCTGAATGCCGAAAGCTAGACAAAATGTTTGCCCCGATTGCGGAACAGAGGTTAAAGACCCCTATAAAACGTGGGAGCTTATAGCTCCATTTCCTGACAAAAAGATGCGGATCACGGTAACCATATTTGGAATGTACGAGTGCTCCAAATGCGGTAAGAAGTTTAAGGGCGTCGTGGGAAAAGCCAAACTAGGCGCAGAAGGCATAGAAATATAGGCATCTTGAATCCTCTCCCCTTTATTTTTGATTTTAAGCGTTAAGTTTTAAAACCCGAAAAACTAATTCAACAAGACATTCAAACAGTAAGAAGGTAGAACCTTGGCAGCTGAAGCACTTAAGAAGTTTTGGAAAAATGAGTACTTCCAAGCAGCATTAACCATTGCCCTAATATTTGTAATCGTTTTCGGCTTTTATTTCGGCGCGCAAATAATACTCGGCACAGAATATCCGGCACTAGCAGTGGCTTCTGGAAGTATGCTTCCAACCTTAAACATCGGAGACCTAATAATAGTTCAAAAAGTGGACCCTGCTCAAATAAAAGCAGATAAATTTACTGGAGACGTTCTGGTTTTTAGGGATCCGCGGAACCCAACGGAGCTTATTGTTCATAGAGCAGTTGACATCACAGAATATAAAGGGGGACATTATTTGATTACGACGCTTGGAGACAACATGCATGGAGAAAAAGATCAATTTTCCCCATGGGATTCATCCCTGCTCATCGGTAAGGTTGTGGCGAGAATCCCCTACCTTGGCAATTTACCCCTACTATTTCACTCGGAAAGGAACATGTACATCTTCATTCTGGCAATTCTGGTGATTCTCGCCATTTTAATGCTGCTCTCTAGTTTCGGCGATGAAGTAAAGCCACTGGAAGAAAATAAAAAGCTATGGAAAATTGACTTACGACTTATTCATTTCATCGCCATAAATCTTTTGATTTTAGGATTCTTGTTTTTCACTTTATGGGGGTCTTTCACATTTTGGCAGCCTGGGGCCAGCCCACCACAAGCAACAATTAGGGGCATGTACGCCGATCTACAGTTTCACGAAAGCTTTAGCAATGAAGCTTACTTGCATCAAGGTTTCGTGACCTATAGAATTGACTGCCAAGTGAGTGGCGGAACTCGCTTAGGCATTTCAACCTTCTCATGGTTTCAGTTTTTAATTCTCATCCTTGTTTTGTTTAATGCGCGGAAGCTTGTCGATTTCGTAAGATCATGGAGAACAAAAAGTCGAAAAAACATTTTTTAATTCACTTTGCACAGCGTTCACCGCTTTTTTTAGCAAAATGGTTGATGAGACGAGCAGCCATAAGTGAAAGATTGCTATAATTATCGTTTCACTTAAAGCGTTTGTATAGCTCAGTTTCCATAATCGTTCGCATGGAAAAATGTAACCTATAACTACGGTAACCGTCGAAACTAGCATTAGCCAAAAAGATTTTCTTTCTTTATACACAACCAACGCCGCGGCCCCAAAACCGAATGATAGAGTAAAGAAAGCTACAACCGTGGAATATATTAAAGCATCATAGCGTATTGCCTCTATTGAAACTCCTTGGAGAGAGAACAAGTGCATATAATACACGGTTGCTAAAAATACTGTTAGCGCGAGCCCAAATATTCCGAAGAATATCGCCAATTGAAGCAGACGTGAATTCATATAAGGTGAATCATCTTTTAAGCTATTTAAACCTTAAAATCTTCAAGGAGTTTTAAAGTGTATTATTTTATTAATCAAGAATGCTATTGTTGCGCTTAAAATTGATTCTCCGGCACGTGTGTAGAAATTGGCTACAGCATCCACTTTTACTCCAAAAATTTGAGGTAGTATAAAGGTTTCATGAATGAAGTATCCAAAAACTATGATGAGACATCCGCTTAGTAAAGAAACCCCAGTCCACTTATGATTATGCGCATCCTTCGAGTTTTTCCAGAAAATAAAGAAGGTTATTATTATGCTGGCAATTACCCAAAACCAATTTGGAATATATCCCTTGTATACTTCTAAACCATCAGACTTTAAAACTTCCTCGCCTAGAAAAAAGGTTTTGATGTATCCAAAGTATATATCCCCCGAATAGATGGTTATCCCTACTAGCATGAAAAGCGAAATTAAAAGTAGGTCCGACGCGATGCTGAAAAATCTATGTATATATGCACCACATCTGTTAACCTTCCCTACTATGAATCCGGCTGAAGCTTTAACAGCTAAGGCTGCAATTATATAGTGAGGATATCCAAGTAACAAGTCAGCTAATGCGAATCCCACACCGCCTACAAAGGCTCCTGCGAAAGGCCCAAATAAAAGAGCTGAAAGAAAGAATAGGGGTTCTCCTATGATAAATAGACCTTTTGAACTAGGAATAAAAATGAAAATTATGGATAGAAAGCACACGAACAAAGTGAACACTGTTATCATTACGAACTCTCTCATGCTTTGAAACATTTTCAATCATAGCCCTAACCTATTTTATAAGAGAGCCAACGTTTTAAAAGCATCTCTATTTCCCTTGGTTACTCTCGCTGTTTTAGATCTAAATCATTAAAAAAGAGGCACAGCGTCTTTTAACCTCCCAATTTTAGAAGCATAGTTGCCCTTTCCATATATTTTACCTCCGCTGCATGTCACGCGTAGGTAACTTGAAATCCCTTAATTACAATCTTTGAAATGGTTTTGAATAGAAATCGACAGCTTTAAAGCCTAATGCTTTATAAAGGTATTTAAAAAACTTATTGTAGAAGTGATGTTCATGTCGAAAGTTAAAGCTGTAATAAGCATAGAAAATGTCGTTGCATCCGCGACTCTGAACCAGAAAGTTGATTTAAACGCTGTTGTTAAGGGTTATCCTGGAGTGGAATATCGCCCAGAACAGTTTCCAGGGCTCGTTTTCAGACTGAAGAGGCCGAAGACGGCTACGTTAATTTTCAACTCTGGAAAAATGGTTTGTACAGGAGCAAAATCGGAAAAAGAAGCCCGTAGAGCCGTTATGAAAGTTATTAAGGAGCTGAAAAAGGGCGGAATAATAATCATCAGCAAGCCAGAACTGAAAATCCAGAACATTGTGGCTTCTGCAAGCTTAGGCGGAATGATAGATTTGGAAAAGGCAGCTTATACCCTTGGAAAAACCATGTATGAACCGGAACAGTTTCCAGGACTAATATATAGAATGGACGACCCAAAGGTTGTTATTCTGCTTTTTGCAAGCGGAAAACTCGTCTGCACTGGAGCAAAGAAAGAACAAGATGTTTACGATGCCGTGCACACGCTTCACAAGATATTGGAGGAAAAAGAGCTAATATTCTACGAGTAAGCCTATTAAACTCCTTTTTAACCGCCTTTTTATCCTTTTTTAATTTGCTTCTGAATAGTTTTCAGCTGTTCTTCATCTATTGCACCTATTTCGTAGAGCATTTGGGCCACTTCGCTGATGTTTAGAAGTGCGTGAAGCCTTATCCCACTTTTTTCAAGTTTTTCGCCTCCACCCTCTTGTCTATCCAAAAGCACAACAACGTCTTTCACTATTCCTCCTTCAGCGGTTATGGCTTTTGCCGCTTTTCTAAGGGATAAGCCTGTTGTAATTAAATCATCAATCAATAGCACGTGATCTCCCGGATTGAGAACCCCTTCGATTCTTCTTTGTCTTCCATGAAGACGCACGCCCTTACGTACGTATAAGAAGGGTTTATTCAGATTGCAGGCTATCAGTGATGCGAAGGGTATCCCTGCAACGGGGATTCCGGCTACTCTGTTAAATTTTTCTACGCCTATTTTTTCTTTGATGAAGCTTATGTAGAAACCGCAGATTTTTTGGAAGACATCTGGAAAGCTTGGAACTATGCGCAAATCTATATAGTATGGGCTCATTTTTCCGCTGGTAAGTTTGAATGTTCCAAACTGCAGGGCACCTATTTTATTTAGAATCTTACAAACTTCAACCTTGACAGCTTCAACATTCTTTTCTTTCTCCATTAGTTTACACCTTTTTAGAAACCTGATATACTTTGCCAACCTCGGGGACTAAACACGTAACTTTGGGCATTTCTCTCTTCACAAGCTCAGCGAACTTCCTTAAATCCGCTGTAGAGCCAGTATGATATGGAACAGCTACTTTAGGCTTTGTTAACCGGGCTATTTCAAAACCAGTTTCAGGAGAAGCCCCCGGGGCAATCCCCACCGTGCAGAAAACCAGATCAAATTTTTCCCTTTCACCTATGTTAGCCATCTCTGGAAATGGCAAGCTGTCTGCTGTATGGAAGATTTTAACGTTATCCTCGCTTGCAATAACAAAGGATATGGGTGTAGCTGCCGGTGGATGGTTGCACTTTTCAGCCTTAACGGAAACTTCGCCTATTTTAACCTCTAAACCTGGCTGAAGTTCATGCAGCTTTTCCGATGGAATGACATTGCGTAGTCTCCTTGTAGATGTGGGATCAGCTATAACCATGCACCCGGTCAGCTTATGGACCTCTGAAACAAGGGATTGGTCTAAATGATCATAATGTTCATGGCTCACTAAAAGAGCGTCAACTTTTTGAAGACTTTTAGGTTTAATGTCCACAGGGTCTATGACAAAGGTTTTCGAAGGTGTTTTCACGGTCACTCCGGCATAGCGGTTAAACCACACGAATAAAACTTCATTTTTCGAGGGGGATTTTTCTATTGCCATACAAATTCCTCACATTTGTATTATACAGTTTAAGTCTTAAAGAGCTTATGCTATACCATATTCCTCTTTCGGTAAACCTTATTATATGCTCGCCAGTTTATTTTTAGAAAGAGTGGGAAAATTGAATGCTGATGAAGCCTTTGAAAAGTTAGCTAAAGAAATGTTGGAACAATTTTTGGATAAAAACCCTGATTTCGCCACCTATTTAGGGTTACATGAACCTTACGATTACATGCTTCCAAAGGGTTCTACGGAGAAAATTGTTGAAAATCTGCAGTTGATGGAAGAATGGCTTAAACGCCTAAATATGAATATAAACCGTGCAGAGCTAAACAGTGAGCATAAAATAGACTGGGCAGTGCTTGAGAAAGTCTATGAACTTTGGAAGTTTGACTTCTATGAAAGAAGGATGCATGAACTCAATCCAGACGTTTCAGAAGAACTGGGTGGACTAATTTTCATAATGTTCACAAGAGAGTATGCACCGCTAGAAAAGAGGATAGATGCAATAGCTGCTCGCATTGAAAAGATGCCAAAATTCCTTGAGGAGTTCCGTTCAAGATTTGAAAAATCACAACCTGTTAAATTGTGGACAGAGTTGGCAATAGAGAAAACTCAGAACATGATGGGCTTGTTCATGTTTATATTACAAACTGCAATGGGCAAAGTTTCAGACGAGGTTTACCATAGACTGCAGAAGGCTATTGAAGGTCTTCAGCCAGCCTTAAAAGTCCACATGGAGTGGCTTTATGGCTTGCTCTCTAAAACGAAGGAAGAGTGGGCTTTAGGAAGAGAAAAATTTGAAAAACTCATTCAGCTGCGAGAGTTAGGCATGAACTCAGCTGAAATACTCCAACTTGGAATAAAATACTTGGAGGAGTTAAAAGCAGAAAGGGAGAGAGTGGCAAAGCAAATAGCCCCTGGAAAATCTGTGGAAGAAGTTCTTGCAATGATCGAGAGTAAAGCTCCAAAAACCTTCGAGGAAGCGTTAGAGTTTACAAGGAAAACCATGGAGGAGGCGAGAAACTTCGTTCGTGAGAAGAACATAGCAACTATTTACCCTGAAGATGTGTTGCTGGTTGAGGAAACCCCTGCTTTCCTTGCGCCGGTTGTCCCATTCGCAGCTTTGATGATGCCTGCAAAATTTGATAAGCCACAAATAGGGATATACATTGTAACAAGACCTAAAAATTTAGCCAATCTAGGCAAGCACCTAAATTATCCATCGATAAGAAATACAGCAGTCCATGAAGCATTTCCAGGGCATTTCTTGCAAGGAGCTATTTCAAATCGTGGAAGCGTTATTAGATTGTTGGCTGAGGGAACGGAAACCGTTGAGGGTTGGGCCCATTACTGTGAAGAACTCATGAGAGAGAAAGGGTTCATAACCGATTTAGAGACGCAATTTATCCAAGTTAATGATATGATTTGGAGGGCTGTGCGCATAATTGTGGATGTTAAACTTTCTAGGGGAGAGATGAGCTTTGAAGAGGCTGTTAGGATGTTAATGAGGGAGGCAAACATGTCTGAAGAAGCTGCGGTGGCCGAGGTTAAGCGTTACACCCAAACCCCTGGATACCAGCTGTCTTATCTACTTGGAAAACACTTAATTTTACAGCTAAAAGAAGAGATTAAAAAGAAAATGGGCGATAAATTCGATGAAAAAAATTTTCATGACACCGTATTGTCTAATGGATATTTGCCCTTATCAATGCTGCGAAAAGTCTTCGACCAAAAAATAAATGCTCTAAAGAGTTTCTCCGATAAGGCTTAATAGCTGCTTTTTACGTGACTCTTCCATCTAAGGGATGCCCTATGGTCGACGTTTGGCTTCCATATGGAAAAACAGAGGTTTGCCTAAGGGTTCCAGCCAGAAACTTTTTAGGATCTATAGAACCCAAAGAAAAAATTGGCGTTCCAGATGCTAAAGCTGAAGTTGAAAGGGCTTTAAAAGAGCCAATAGGCTCAAGACCTTTAAGTGAGATCATTAAACCAGAACATAAAGTGGCAATAGTTGTGGACGACGCAACCAGACCTGCGCCAAGCCACCTCATGATCCCGCCTTTACTTAACGAATTAAGCAGTGCTGGTGTTAAGGATGAGAATGTGCATGTAATTTTCGGCTGTGGCACTCATAGAGCTGTTACCGAAGAGGAGGCTGTTAGACTTTTAGGCGAAAATGTTCTTAAACGTGTTAAAGTCATAAGTCATGACTGTAGAGCTCCAGATTTAGTTTATGTTGGAACAACATCCAAGCATAGAACAAAGGTTTATGTGAACAAAGTTTTCGCTGAGGCTGACGTAAAAATCTTAACAGGAGATGTGAGTTTCCATTATTACGCGGGTTATGGTGGCGGAAGAAAAAGCGTCTTGCCTGCGGTTTCAGGCGAGGAAACTATAAAGGCGAATCATGCCATGATTTTACATCCAAACGCTAAAACCGGCGTTTTAGACGGAAACCCTATTCATGAAGATATGGTGGAAGCCGCGAAAATGGCGAAAGTTGACTTCATTTTAAACGTTGTAACCAACAGCAAAGGCGAAGTTGTTAGAGCTTTTGCTGGAGACCTGGAGCAAGCCTTCTATGAAGGAGTCAAAGTTGTGGATGAGCTGTACCGTATACCAGTGGATCGCAGGGCAGACATAGTTGTTGTAAGCCCTGGAGGTTATCCAGCCGACATAAATCTTTTCCAAGCGTATAAAGGTGTTGATAGCGCCCTAGAGGTGGTTAAGCGTGGAGGAGTGATAATTTTGGCTGCCGAATGCTCCGAAGGATATGGAAGCCAAGCTTTTTACGATTGGATGGTTAAGTTTAAGGATTTAAAAACTGTTGAGCGGGAAATCAAGCGTAACTTCGTTTTGGGAGGACACAAGGCCTACTATTTGCTTAAGGCTTTGCAGAAAGTTCAAATCATCCTTGTTTCAGCCATGCCAGATTATTATGCAGTAAATGTTTTTAAGCTGAAGACAGCGCGAACAATGAACGAAGCCTTGAACGAAGCGTTTAAAATCGTGGGAGAAAATGCGAAAGTCTGGACTATGCCCTATGGAAACTTCACACTGCCAGAAGTTAAAGCAGGCGACTGAGATTGTCAACATCGGTTGCTATCTTCAAACATTGGAAAATTTTAAATGCTGGAAGTCTAACCGTAAATTCGCAAATAATAAAACTTTATGGAAGTAGAAGTTTGCAGCAAACCTTTAAACTACGAAAATTCACGCCAAAGGACTTGGAACGCGTCACATATATTAACCGCACTTGTCTTCCCGAAAACTATTCAGACTACTTTTTCATGGATTTGTATGAAAGGTTTCCAGAAACATTCATTGTGGCAGAGGAAAACGGCGAAATAATTGGCTACATAATGTGCCGCATTGAAACGGGTCTATCGAATTTCGGTTTTGGCGGATTTATAAAGAAAGGGCACATTGTTTCCGTGGCCGTCATGCCCCAGCATAGACGCAAAGGTATAGGAGAGGCATTAGTTACAAAAGCCATGGAAGGCATGCGCCTATACAATGCTAAACAATGTTTTCTAGAAGTTAGAGTAACTAATATGTCCGCGATAAGCCTCTATAAAAAGCTGGGATTTAAAATCACTAGAACAATCCATGGATACTACTCGGACGGTGAAGATGCATACGTAATGAGTAGAGCACTATAAGCCCAACTTCTCGTAAATTCGACTTCTAGTATCTTCGGCTTTTTTGGCGACCTCCATGAAAAGGTTGCGCCCATGAGAGTCTATGGCAACTGTCAGAGGCCCGAAATTTTCAACCTCAAATATCCAGAGGGCTTCAGGGATCCCCAGATTAAGCCACTCCACACCTCTAACATTTTTTATGGTCTTTGCCGCTAACACTGCAGCCCCGCCGGTGAAAGCACCATAAACAGCGCCGTACTTCTCCATAGCACGGGTTGTTTTTTCACCCATTCCACCTTTTCCAACAATAACCCTTACCCCAAAGTTTTTGATGAAATCAGCTTCCCAAAGATCCATGCGGGTGCTTGTTGTGGGACCAGCAGCCACAACAACCCATTTGCCTTTTTCCTTTTTAACCAGTGGGCCACAGTGGAAAACAGCTAGGCCTTCAAGGTTTATAGGTAAAGGCTTTCCACGCTTAAGATATTCCAGGGCACGTTGGTGAGCTTGATCCCTTGCAGTAACAACAGTTCCAGTTATGTAGAGTATATCGCCAACTTTTAGCCTGCGAATCTCTCCTTCAGCTATAGGAGTTTTAAGGTGATATGTCGCCACGACTTTTAATTCACCCTTCTACATTGTGGGTCAAATATTGAACTGTTCCATCTGAATAAATTCTTGCAGAAGCTTTTCGGGCTGCCCAGCAGTTGAAGGCAACAGCCACGGGGAAAGAGGCGGGATGTCTAAAGGCGTATTCCAAATGAACTCTTAATGCTGTGATTTTTCCGCCCAATCCCATGGGCCCTATGCCAGTCATGTTAACCGCCTTTAAAAGCTCCCCTTCTAGCTTGGCCAGCTCAGGGTTTGGATTAGGTTCATTTAAGGGTCTCAGAAGGGCTTTTTTAGCTAACCTGACGGCAACATCCGCTCCGCCGCCCATGGCAACACCTAAAATTGTAGGGGGACAAGGCTGAGGCCCGGCTTTTATAACAGCTTCCACGACAAACTTTTTCAGCGCCTTCAATCCCTCACCCGGCAAAAGCATGCCAAGTAAAGAAACGTTTTCTGAGCCTCCTCCTTTAGGCATAACAGTTAATTCAAGGCTATCGCCGGATGTAATCTCCCACTCTACATAGGGCACAAATCTCCCGGTGTTATTTCCGCTGTTTTTCTGGGTTAAGGGATCAACCGCATTGGGCCGCAGAGGAATTTCCCTCGTCGCTCGACGCGTTGCCCTCACTAAAGCGTCCTCAATCATATCAAGACCTTTCACATCAGCTCCAGCCTTAACGTAAAAAGATATTATGCCCGTATCTTGACACAATGGAGCTCGATATTTTTCAGCGAGCGCTACATTTTCAAGGATAATTCCTAATTGAGTCTTGCCAATCTCGCTTGTTTCCTCTATGTAGGCCCTCTTCAACGCTTCTTTCACGTCTTCCGGCAAATATATTGCAGAGTTTTTCAATAGGGTAAATGCAGTCCTTTCAATGGTAGAGGCTTTCAAGCTTTGACACCACTTAAGTGCTTACTTTGTTGTTGCAAAGCTTAAAATTTTCCAAAGGTAAAGTTCAACTAAAACTGCGTTGTTACTTTAACTTATCTCTCTGGATACTGCACGCCCCTTTACTCGTTTGCTTTAAATACTGCATGAATTAACTGTTTCTTGGGAAGCTTATGTCTGGAGAAGAAGAAGGCGTAAAAAAACCGCGATTTGAGTCTTTAGAAGACCTTCCGGGAATCGGACCGGCTACCGCTCAGAAACTCAAGGAGTTGGGCTTTCACACAGTTGAATCCTTGGCTATGGCCACTGTTCGCGAATTGGAACCCGCTGGCATAAGTGAGAAAAAGGCTTTGGCCATGATTAGCGCTGCTCGCTCTTCCATTGGCGTATCTTTCATAAGGGCTGATGAACTTCTTAAAATGCGCCAGAGTGTTTTACGCTTAACCACGGGAAGCAAAGCCTTAGATAAACTTCTGGACGGCGGTTTGGAAACCCAAACTATTACCGAGTTTTATGGCGAATATGGAAGCGGCAAAAGTCAAATATGCCATCAGCTATGTGTAAACGTTCAGTTGCCCCCTGAAAGAGGTGGTCTTAACGGCGCCGCCCTATACATAGACACTGAAAATACTTTCAGAACGGAGCGCATTGTGCAGATGGCTAAGCACCTGGGACTTGACCCGGAAAACGTCGTTAAAAACATCATTTACGCTGAAGCTTACACCTCAGACCATCAGATGTTCCTCTTAGAAAACGCTGACGAGGTGGTAAAGAAGAACAACGTTAAACTCATCGTAGTTGACTCCTTAACAGCCCATTTCAGAAGCGAATACATTGGACGCGAAATGCTCGCTTCCAGGCAGCAGAAACTTAACAAGCACATGCATAGGCTTATCCGAATAGCGAGAGCCTTCAACGCCGTGGCTGTTGTAACAAACCAAGTTATGGCCAAGCCAGACATGTTCTTCGGAGACGCTATAAGCCCCATCGGTGGACACATAGTGGGGCACACAAGCCACACCCGCGTCTACTTGAGAAGGGCCTCCCACGGCCCAGTGCGCATCGCCAGACTAGTTTCCAGCCCCTACCTCCCAGAAGGAGAGGAAATATTTAAAATAACTGAAAATGGAATAGAGGACATTTCTGAGGAGGAGAAAACCAGGTCCAGTGGGCATTGAAATGCCTATACCTTCAGCTTTAGTCGCACGCTTCGCCCAGCTTCTTGTCAACAAACAGTTTGCTGAGGCAGAACGAGAACTGGAAAGGCTTAAGCAGAAAATGCACAAAACAGAGTGGAATAGAGGCTATTTTAGAGCTTTATATGGAATGCTGCTTATAAGAAGGTCTAACAGCAGCGACGCTTATTCTTTCTTCGCAAAATTGGATTTAAACGATAAAGATGCACTGCAAGCCTATAGAAAGGAGTTTCTGCAACATGTAAAAAATAGGCTTCACGGAGATTTCGACCGCGGATTCTTCGCAGCATGGGCTGATTTTACGCGAGTGTTGAGCAAAATGAACATTGGAAACTCGGAATCCACGAGCGCCTTTTCCGAAGAGGAGAAAAATAAGACTTTGAAGGAAAATAAAAGCCAAGCAACTATGGAAGAATTTTTAAAGGATTAAACCTTTTTGTTAAGCAATTGCAATTAAAGTGTATAGTAATATCCAGAAAACCAGCCAAGAGAGGAAATATATACCTATTCCAGTGAATAGAATTTTCTGCGGTTTATCCACCTTTAACAAAAGCCTTGGCTTAATCAAGTAGTAGGATATTATGTAAATGATTATCGCAAATGCAAGACCGCGCATAAAAATGTTAAAGTCAATGACTACACTAATTGTGTTTGTTGCTAGTCCGTAGCCTATACATATGAGGGCTGCAATTATGCCTAAAACAAACCTCGACCAGTATAAAGCTTCTAAGGGTTTCATGGCCTTTAACGCCTTCTAAGGGTTCTATTCTTTTTAAATTTAAAGCTGCCTATTTATAACTTAACCCCTCTAAATTAGGATTGATAAAGGGATTCAAATTTGCAAAAGAAAGAGTTCACAAGTTTCGACGTTGCCGCGGCTGTTCGCGAGTTAAAAGAAAAAATTGTAAATTCTAGGGTTATCAATATTTACCAGTTAAACGGTAAAACTCTACTTCTCAAACTGCGCGGACGCGGCGAAACTGCTCTTACGCTAGTTTTAGAGGCTGGTAAACGCCTTCATCTCACCTCTTATGCTTTAGAGAAACCCTTGGTTCCCCCAGCTTTCTGCATGGCTTTAAGGAAAAACCTGAGGGGAAGCTGGCTAACGGATGTCGAGCAATATGAGTTTGAACGCGTTATAGTTTTCCACTTCAAAAGCAAGATAGGCGTTTTCCGGCTTATTCTAGAACTTTTTGGAGAAGGCAACATAATCCTTCTAGACGGCGAAAACAAGATCATGCAAGCTCTCCGTTATAAGCGCATGCGCGACAGAAACATTCTCAGAGGCGAGATCTTTCATTTCGCGCCTCAAAGCGGGCAGAACCCGCTTAAAATCAGCAAGCAAGCCTTTCTTGAAGGTTTGAAGAGTTTTATGGATATTGAAGTTGTCAGGGCCCTCGCACGGTTCTTAAGCATCGGTGGTGTTTACGCTGAAGAAGTTTTGTTAAGACTTAGCATAGACAAAACTATGCACTGCAACAGCTTAAAACTCCACCAAGCTGAAGACATTTACAACTGTTTGCAAGGAATACTCTTTCAAGTTTTAAATGGAAAACTTGAGCCGAACATAGTTCTAGATGAGAATGGTGAGTTCGTTGATGTTACCCCTTTAAGGCTTAAGCGTTATGAAAGGTTGAAAACGCAAGCCTATACTAGCTTCAATGAAGCTCTTGACGAGTTTTACGCCAGAATCACTGCTTTAGAAAAAGCTGAAGCTGGAGAAGAAGTGGACGCGCTTAAGCGGGAAATGAAACGTCTCGAAAGGGTTATGGTTGAACAAGAGAATGCTTTAAAGGAAGCGGAGCAGAACGCAGAAAAATATAGGCAAATTGGCGACACGGTTTACATGCATTTGGGAGAACTTCAAACTTTATTGAACAAGTTTTTAGAAGGCAAAAAAGCTGGAAAAGAGTGGGATGAAATACTTTCAGAGATTTCCATTGGAAAAGGCCAAGGCTCTAAGCCCAACCTATTTTTCGAGTCTTTCGATGAACAGAAGCGAATAATCCACATCTGTGTTGAAGGCTTGCGTTTTGGCTTAGACTTGCAAAAAGACTTGTTTGCAAATGCTAAAAATTTCTACGAGAAAGCCAAGCAGTATAAACGTAAATTTGAAGGTGCAAAGGCAGCCCTAGAAAAAACACGGGAAAAACTTGAAGAGGTTAAAGCTAAGCTTAGAGAAGCAGAAACCATAAAACGAGCTAAACCCGCAAAAGCCTTAGAAGAAATTGCCAGGCGCAAGGTTAAGAGTAAAAAATGGTTTGAAAAGTTTAAGTGGTTCATATCCTCTGACGGTTTCCTTATAGTTGCTGGAAAAGATGCAACAAGCAACGAAATTCTCATTAAAAAGTATACAAATCCAGGCGACATAGTTTTCCACGCCGACATTGTAGGCGCACCGTTTGTAGTCGTAAAAACTGAGGGAAGACAACCAAGCGAACAGTGTTTGCAAGAAGCAGCAGAATTTGCAGCAGCCTTTTCCCGAGGCTGGCGCCAGAACTTCGCTTCCGTCGATGTATACTGGGTTACACCTGAACAGTTAAGCAAAGCTGGAGGCTCCGGCGAGTATGTTCCCCATGGAGCCTTCATGGTCAGCGGCAAACGGAACTGGATGAGGGGTGTCCCGCTGAGAACTGCCATAGGCGCCATATTTGAAGGGAAAAACGGCGAAATAACATTTGTAGGCGGAGCCGTTGACGCTGTTAAAAAGAAAACAAAGGTTTACGTCATTCTAGTGCCCGGAGACATAAGCGGGAAAGAGCTATTAAAAAACATCTTGAAAAAGCTCGCAGAGAAAATGCCTAAAAATCAGCGGGAAAAAGTGCTTGGGGCTTCGGTGGAGAAGATTAGGGAATTTGTTCCCTATGGCAAAGGCAAAGTTTTTTTAGAATAGTTTCATTGGCTCTAGTTATGATTTAGCAAGCCCTTAAGTGTCTTTAAAATATCCATTAGAACGGCTGCATTATTTTGCTCCTTATCCTTTGCGGCATATAAAAGTGTGATAGTTCTCCTCTCCCTTTCAATTTGTATTATTTTATGAAGCAATTCCTTTTTGTTTTTCAATTCTTCACGAGAATTCTGTAACCATCGTCTTCTGAAGGCTTATCGTAAACTCTTTTAATTTTTATCATGGATTACATCCTTAGACTATGTATTTTCTGTTTTCATATGTAGATAACCTTGCTAAATTAGAACTTAGTCGAGTTTGCTGTGTTGTCTAGCTTTAGATTTTTCTCTATCGGAGATAAAAGAATCTCTGCATTTCTCTGAGCAAAATACGTATCCCTTGTATAAGATGGTGGTTTTAATCTTTTTACCGCAAAAGTTGCAATGTTTTACATAACTCTCATCTGCTAATTCCATTCACTCACCTACAATGTTTCACCTTTAATAACGAGTTAAATAAAGTGAACCCGAAGCCTCTTTCTTCTTCTGCTGTTTAAGCCCGATTTCTGTTAAACATCTCCCATTTGTTGGGCAATATTTCTCAGCGTGATAGGAGAATATCTTAAAAAGCTTTTCCATGGTTTCTTTATTAAGGTAATAGAAGCGTTCTCTTTTTCTTCTTTCTGAAAAGACAAACCTGCATCTTAATAAGGGTTTAAGGTTGTGGGATATCATGCTCTGCTCTTTTTTTAAAGATTCTGCAATTTCGGTAACGTTCTTTGGTCCTTCCCGTAAAAGTTCAAGAATCTCTAAACGTGTAGGATTAGCTAATGCGGAGAAAAATTGATAGCAAACTTCGCTTACTGACTTTTTCATGTGAATATCACATCATATGAAAATAACTTCATACATATTTATAAAAATTGCGTAAATAATATGGATAAAGGGATGGACAACGATTTAGGGCGGCGTTATTTTTATGGCTTGTACAGGGCAGCTGTTTTCACATGCCAGGCATTGAATACAATCTTTTTCTCTGGCAGGATCCGATTTTCTTTCTGAAGTAGGATGTCCAGGGGCATCAGCCCAATCGTAGAGGCCTACAGGGCATACGTCTATGCATATTCCATCCCCGATACATACGTCCCAGTCAACTGCCACATTTGTTCCATGTATGCCAAGTTTTGTGGGCGGCTCAACCGGACCCCAAACATTGTGACCGTTATGTTCTCCTACAACTTGTCTTTTCTTTTGAAAATCTGGATCTATAGGCAAACATCTCACCTTTTACAAAATTATACATTACAAAATATTAGTCTTTCCAATTTATTTCATTTACCCCTACCCGAAGTATGTAACAAAAAGTTTTTGTTACAATTAAACCTATAGTTATAAGGTTTGGATGGTTGAATACTATTTTCCTAAGGGAATGCGCCTTTCCACACTTGAGGAAAGATTACGATTTTACCGAGAAGAATTTGCCATTGAGAAGGTTGAGGAGTGGCTTAGGGAAAGAATAGACAAAGTGCGTTTTGCGGTGATTATAGGTAGACATTCAAGGATATATCCAAAAGAATACGCGGAAGATGCTTCTACAACCATAATCATAGACGAGTACAGCAACATGGAAGATGTGAAGGGTCAGATAATTGAATTTATGCCAGAAGCTGTATACTACGATAGAAATGTTTACGATGAAAAGGGAAATATAATTGGGCAGGAACTGGCTTTTGATCTCGACCCAGAGAACATTACATGCCCCATACATGGAAGTCTAGATGATAAAATGCGTAGAAATCAGGGGCTAAGTTTCTGCGAACTGGAATTTCAAATGGTGAAAGATGAAACACTCAGACTTTACGAATATCTAGCGGAACAGTTTTCCCGCTTAAAAATAGTTTATTCTGGTAGGGGTTTTCACATTCATGTTTTTGACAAAGAAACCTATACTATAGAAGTTGAGAAGCGCAAAAGCATCGCAAAAGATGTAAAGGAAAAAGGTTTTCTTATAGATGAGTGGGTAACTGCGGGCGAAATGCGCTTAATACGACTTCCTTACAGTCTAAACGGGCTTGTATCAAGAATAGTACTCCCATTGGAAAGAAGCGAAATTGAAAGCTTCAACCCAGTTGATGACTATAGATGTATCCCAATTTTTCTGAAACAAACCAGCTTTTAGCTACACACTAGATTTAATTACTGCTACTAGGTTAGGTTAAAGATTTGATGATGGAGAATCTCAAAGGAAGAATAGGCGGAATATTACAAATGGGAGCATTCTGGGCACTCAATTTGGATAAGGCCGAGTACGCTTAAGATTTCTGAAGCGCTGGGAAGATCTGTGGCTTCTTCTGCTATTTTTTGATAGCGCAAAGCACCAAATCTATCAGTTATAAAAACTGATGGAAAAGGAGTATTTCTGGAATTATCAATGAAGGTGAACATTTCAGATGTTGTTCCACTTTGATCAGAGAGCAGAGGAAAGGGTAACGCATCTTCTCTTCCTTGGTCTTTCAAATCTTCTATATTGTCAAAAGAAATAGCTAAAACTTCAGCTTCAAGAAATTGAATTTCCTTATACGCTTTAGCCAACTGTTTAAGCTTGTTCCTGCAATAATTGCAGGCCCTTCCATGGTGAAAGACAAGTACAAGATTTTTTCTCTGTTTGAAATCCCAAAGATTTACGTTTATGCCATTATTCGAGGGTAAGTTTAGATAAGGAACAACCTCTTGAAGTTCCAGTTTAGGTTTTACCCTTTCCATTGCATTCAACACTTGAAATTTTAATCTCGCTGTATTTATAATTAGCCTTTGCTATTTAATGTTGTTTTATTGAAGATTTATGGCTAAACAGTTAAATTAAACAAGGAGTGAAAGAAGGGTAAGTGAAGTGAAGAAAGATGGACGTTGTTAAAGTTCCGGGCGAAAATAACAAACACAAAGTCGTTATGTATGCTTTAAGCACTTGTGCATGGTGCAGGCTTGCAAAACAGTTTTTGAATGAAAACAAGGTGGAATACGAATATGTTGATGTCGACTTATGCAGTGCCGAAGATAAAGAAAAGATTAAGAAAGAGATTTTAAGCAGAGGCGGAAGCTTAAGTTATCCTATAATAATCATTGATGAAAAAATTTTGATCACGGGTTTTCGTAAGGATAAACTTAAGGAGGCCTTGGAAATCTGATAACCCTTGAAATGGTGCGCAAGAGGGCAGAGGCAGACGCTAGAACATATGGGTATTACTTAAACCCCGATCCCGAATTTTTACAAAGTCTTCTCGAAGGATTAAAGAAAAACGAGGAACGTTACGGATATCCTTCATGCCCATGCCGCCTTGCATCTGGAAATTTGGAGCTTGACCGGGACATAATATGCCCATGCGACTATAGGGATCCAGATGTATCAGAGTTTGGGGCTTGTTACTGCGGTCTTTACGTTCGAAAGGATGTTTTTGAAGGGAAAGCTTCCGTTCAGCCTGTTCCAGAACGTAGACCTTTGGAGAAGCAGATAAGAGCATATGTGGGTACGACGACACCTATAGAGCAAAAAACTGAAGCCAATGTGGCAATTGCCAGTGAAAAAACAGCTGAGTCCTCTGAAATAAGAAAGAAGCTTTGGTACTGCAAGCAATGTGGCTATGTGGTGTTCCGGGAAGACCCTCCCTATGTTTGTCCAATCTGTAAGGCGAAAAGAGAGTTGTTTGCAGAGATCAAAGTCCGCTTAGATATGGTTGGGTAGCACAGTATAATGGGTAAGCTGTTTCGGTGTGTGCAATAATTTATTGAGGGAGTTTGTTGGAAGAGAACTCTTCAAGCCTTGATGTTAATACTAAGGTGTTAACTATAATTGAGCTTCTTGAAAAGGCGCATCCAGATGCGAAAATAGCTTTGCATTACAAAAATCCTTTAGAGCTTCTTGTGGCAACAATTCTATCTGCCCAGTGTACTGATGAACGAGTTAACGAGGTTACAAAGAATTTATTTAAAAAATATAAGACTGCTGAAGATTACGCCGAAGCTGATTTGAAAGAGCTTGAAAAAGAAATAAGGTCCACGGGATTTTATAGGAATAAAGCCAAAAACATTAAGAGATGCTGCCAAATTTTGGTTGAAAAATTCAATTCTCAAGTTCCAAAAACTATGGCAGAAATGCTGGAGTTACCTGGTGTTGCCAGAAAAACTGCAAACATAGTGTTATCAAATGCCTATGGGGTTATAGAAGGGATAGCCGTGGACACTCATGTTCGAAGGGTTGCTAAAAGGCTTGGGTTGACAGCAAATGAAGATCCAAATAAAATAGAGGCTGATTTAATGAAGATTGTTCCAAAAATTTATTGGATGAGAATTACAGATTTGCTGATATTCCACGGCAGAAGAGTGTGCAAAGCAAAGCATCCAGCCTGCGGAGTATGTGTACTTAACAAGATTTGCCCTTCAGCATTCACTTTTGATTAACAAAGTACATGTTTAGTGTTCGCTTATAGCCTTTGGGTATCCCTCATCTTCTAACTGAATAGTTGTATGATCTATACCGAACTCTTGTCTAAGCATCCCAATCAAATTGGTGGTGAGCTTTTTTCTATTAGTTCCCTTTTTGACCACAATGTGGCAGCTTAAGGCACAAATCTTAGTTGGAGTGATACACCATACGTGGAGATCGTGAACCCCCTTTACACCTTCTTGTTCCAGAATTCTTCGCTCCACCGCTTTTACATCTATTCCGGGAGGAACCCCCTCAAGAAGGACGTTCACCGAATCCCGTAGAAGTTTAGCTGAGCTGTAAAAAATCAATAAGCCTATCAGCATACTGATTATGGGATCCACTTGGTACCATCCCGTGAAATACATTATTAACCCAGCAGAAATTACTCCCATGGAACCGGCAGCATCAGCTAAAACATGGAGGAAAGCGCCCTTAACATTAAGGCTTTCCCTCTCAGATTTTGAGAGGATAAACGCTGACGATCCATTAGCTAATAAACCAAAAAAGGCTATGATAAACATTTCAAAAGTTTCCACAGCGGCGGGATTTTGAAAACGTTGAATTGCCTCATAAAAAATGAATAGGACAACGGCCCATAGAAAAATACCGTTTAAAAAAGCTGCAAGAATCTCTGTTCTGTAATAACCAAAGGTTTTCTTGGCGTCGGCAGGTTTTCCGGCGATCCAAGCAGCCGCAATTGCAAATATCAATGCTGATGCGTCATTGAGCATGTGCCAAGCGTCTGCTAAAAGGGCAAGGCTATTGGTTACAATTCCTCCAACCAATTCTATGACAAAGAAAGATGCAGTAATGCCTAAAGCTATTCCCAAGTATCGCTTGCTGTCAGGTTTGTGGCGATGTTCAACCAAGGAAAGCGACACTCATTACTTTAATTCTCTTCGTCGCTATTAAACTTAAATCATAATAAATGTCTAATTGATCATGCTTCTTCTGCGTCTATTTGAATGAAAATAAACGTGGTGTGAATTTGGAAACGCATATACCCTTGAATACCCTAATGGTTTGTTTGGGGGATTCAGATCAAAGAAGCCATGTTTTATGAAAAACTTGAAAACAATTTTGTTCACTGTTTCTTGTGCAGTCATCACTGCAGAATCGCTGAAGGAAAAAGAGGGATCTGTAGTGTACGTGAAAACATTGGAGGAACTCTTTATTCACTTGTCTATGGCAAACTTATAGCTAACGCAGTGGATCCCATCGAGAAAAAACCTTTATTCCATTTTCTCCCGGGCTCGCGGGCATATTCCATAGCCACCGTGGGTTGCAATTTTCGCTGCCTAAACTGCCAGAACTACGATATATCTCAGATGCCGAAACCTCAAAAACCAGTGTTAGGTGAAGAAGTATCACCGGAAGAAATAGTTGAAGCCGCAAAATTCTACAAATGCGAAAGCATAGCCTACACTTACACTGAACCAACGATATTTTTCGAGTATGCGTATGAAACGGCTAAACTTGCCAAAAAAGAAGGCATAAAAAACGTGTTTGTATCCAATGGCTACATTAGCGAAGAAGCCTTAAAGACTATAGCCCCATACCTAGACGCCAACAACATCGACTTGAAAAGCTTCAGCGATGATTTCTACAAGAAAGTTTGTGGAGCGCGTTTAGATCCCGTGCTTGACGCAATAAGGATGCATAAAGAGTTGGGCATATGGATTGAAATAACAACATTGGTGATTCCCTCCCTTAACGATTCTGAAGAAAATTTCAGAAAAATAGCTGAATTTATAAAAAACCTTGATGATAATATTCCCTGGCATGTAACGCGGTTTTATCCGGCTTATAGACTACTGGATTTACCTTCTACGCCGGTAAGTGTGCTAGATAAAGCTAGAAAAATAGGTTTGGAAACCGGCTTAAAATATGTTTACCAAGGCAACGTCCCAGGAGAAGGGGAAAACACCTATTGCCCTAGCTGTGGAAAATTATTGATTCAAAGGCAAGGTTATGACGTAAAACTTTATGAAATAAGAGACTCAAAATGCCCTTCCTGTGGATCAAAAATTAATGGAGTATGGCGCTAAATAAAAGGAATTGAAAAGGTCACCCTATTTTATTATTTAATAGTGGTGCAACTAGTTCTTGTGGATATAAAATTTACCAAAATCCTAGCGTATCATTGAGGATTTGTATACGGCTTGATAAGCCATTTCTTTATTTCCTTGGGCCTTTATAACTTCCTCATGGAGTCTTTTTGCATTCATGGGGCAGTTCTTTGCTACTTCTCGTACAAACTTTTTTAAATCGTTCTCTCTGAAACCACAGCTCGTAGCAAGTTCTTCTATTATTTGCTTAGAAATTTCTGTATCGCTGTAGCAACTTGAGCTCAACTCATTCAGCATAGATTCCAAAACATCTGGATTTATATCACATTGAGCGCTTAACTTTTTTGCCCACTTATCACTCATTCTCCCACTCCCTAATTGCCACAACAGAAATGCGGAAATTGATCTTTTAAACATTTACATCTGATTCTACAATTTGCCAAGGTCTATATCACATTATAAAGGATATTCGCTTGTTAAAGTTCTCTTTGGCTTGATAAGTTGGCTTGATAAGTTTTGGAAAAGTATTAAAGCTTATAAAATTAATAACATGTCAGAAGGAGAATGTATGGCTGAAGATAGGATTCTTGTTCCAGTAGACGGGTCTACCTCAAGTCTCATGGCTGAAGAGACAGCGGCAAAAATTGCTAAAAAGATTGGCGCAACCATAACCATTCTATATGTTATGAAAGAATTTAGATTAGGTTACAGACTTCCACGAAATATAGAAGAAGAGATCGCAGGTCGTGTTGAACAGGAAGCAGAAAAGATACTCAGCGAAGCGCGAATGTTGTTTATGGAAGAAGGAGTAGCGACAGAGTCTAAAATAATAAGGTGGCGTGACCCAGCTGAAAGCATCTTGGAATTCTCTAAGGACTACGATTTAATAGTCATAGGTGCCCATGGAGAAAACGAAAAAGATCCCACTGCCCTTGGAAGCGTAACCAAAAAAGTTGTGAGATACGCCAAAAAGCCAGTTTTAATTGCAAAAAATGTTAGCATGTTATCCAGTATTCTGGCATGTGTTGACGGTTCCGAACATGCAATTAACGCCCTAAAATACGGAATTCAACTCGCTGAGAAAATGGGTTCAAATATTACTTTACTTAACGTGCAAGAGAAAAAGATGTTTGAGTATGCACCAGATATCATTAAAGATTTAGGAGGAAAGATCCTTTCAAAAGCGGCAGAAGCCATTGGAGAAACGCAATTGAAAATTAACGAGAAAATGGAAGTCGGCGTTCCATCGGATGTTATAGTTAAAGTTGCTGAGGAAGGCAATTATGACTTAATTATTATGGGAAGCAGGGGCTTGGGAAAAGTTAAACGATTCTTGTTTGGAAGCGTAAGTGAAGATGTAAGCTATAAAGCAAAATGTTCAGTTTTAATAGTGCCCGCAAAAGTTGACAAAACATTTTAACAGTTTTCAACCACTCATGAGCAAATACCATATTTTATTTTAAAAGAAATGAGGCAAATTTAGTCTATAGGTATTATAAACATTTAATAAACAAAAGAACCTCTCAGAATTATAGGTTCTTTGTGGGGTTTACCACTTAACAAAACAAGTTGAGAGTCTCTTTCCATTGTTATCTCTACTTTCCTGCCCATTGTAAGCAGTGTCGCTTCATTCTTTTTAGCTGTTAAACCACTAATATTCAATTTTCCTTTAAGTACATAAAGAAATACATTATTTTCTGGATCTACTTCATAAGCGAACTCCGCTCTCCTTGACGAAATAACATCCAAATAGACAATCTTGGTGTGCAACTTCACTGGCGAATCTTCTCCAGCAATCACTCGTATGTGAACTCCATCCAAATCTCTTTCAGGAATATCCTTTGATTCGATCTGTTGATAATCCGGTTCGATATTACTGAGCTTGCTCGGCAGCCTTATCCACAACTGCAGTCCTCGGTTTAGACCTTTTGTTCCAGGTAGTTCGGAATGCACTATTCCTTTACCAGCAGTAAACTTTTGCAGTCCACCCGCTAAAACTACTGTGTCGTTTCCAAGGTTGTCGACATGGTGAAAACCTCCCTCAAGCATGTAAGTAATGGCCTCAAATCCTTTATGAGGATGAGGTGGAAAACTGGCTGGAGGCTCAACAAAAAACTCGTCCAATAATACAAAAGGGTCAAAATGCATTAGCTGGCTTGTCGGGAAAACTCTTTTTACCAGAGCACCCGCTCCTTCCGCCGTTTCAACGGCCACAACCTTGCGTGAAACCTTCCTAACATCACTCATAAACTCACACCCAGAAAATGAATTCTCCCCAAAAGTTGTATTGGTTAAAAAGTTTAATAAAAGTTGCTGTACATAGCATGTTTCAATGATGAGAGTAAAATAACGTTAGAATTTTTAATACCTTTATCTTTCATGATTAAATAAATAAACACAGTGGAGTGTTGCGATTTGGATTTAGGGCTTAAGGATCGAGTTGCTATAGTAACTGGATCAAGTCAAGGAATAGGAAAGGCTATAGCTTATGGTTTAGCACAAGAAGGCGCCAAAGTAACAATTTGCGCGAGAAATGAAGAGGCGCTAAAAAAGACCGCTGAAGAAATTCGATCTTTAACTAAAGCCGAAGTTTTGCCCGTTAAAGCGGATCTTTCTAAAAAAGAATCCATTAAAGATATGGTAAAGACAGCTGTACAGAAATTTGGTAAGGTGGATATTCTGGTAAATAATACTGGGGGGCCTCCGTCAGCGCTTTTTATGGAAACCTCAGAGGAAGATTGGCGTGAAACTGTAAATTCGCTGTTAATGAGCGTTGTAAACTGCTGCATGGAAGTTATACCCCATATGAAGAGAAACAGGTGGGGAAGAATAATCAATATGACTTCTTTTGCCGCTAAGCAACCAGCTGAAAGACTAGTTTTATCTAACGCTGTTAGAGCAGGGGTCCTAGGTCTAACAAAAACCCTTGCGAATGAACTAGCGGAATACAACATTCTGGTTAATGCTGTATGCCCAGGGTGGACTCTCACCGGAAGAGTTAGGGAATTGGCTATGTCCATGGCGGAGAAAACAGGTAAAACAGTTGAGACGGTAATAGCCGAATGGGCAAGCAATATACCGTTGAAGCGTATGGCTCAACCGGAAGAAATCGCCAACCTAGTTGTTTTCTTAACCTCAGAGAGAGCTAGCTATATAACTGGAACCGTTATACAAGTTGACGGTGGTTTCATAAAGTCATTGCTTTAAACACAAAACTGTATTATTATGCGTGTGGGATGAGAAAACGTAAGAGGATAATTAGGGCTTTTTCCCTTCAAGAAGTTTTATAGTCTCTTTGCAGAATTTAGGAAGGTCTGCAGGCATACGGGAAGTGACAATGTTTCCGTCGACCACCACAGGCGCGTCTATAAAAGTGGCTCCAGCATTCTTTAAGTCTGTGGCAACGGATTTCCAGCATGTAGCTTTATTTCCGCGCAGTACATCTGCCTCTATAAGCATTTGAGGCCCATGGCATACAGCGGCTATAACTTTGCCCTTATCATAAGCTTCTTTAACAATGTTCACAAGATCATCGTCTATACGCATTTTGTCAGGAGCTCTTCCTCCAGGAATTATTATCCCGTCATACTCGTCAATTTTAACATCTTTAGGAGAAACTTCAGACGTTATGGGAACCCCATGCTTTCCCATATAGGTAGCGTTAGCCTTTGAAGCCAAAATAACCACTTTATAGCCTTCTTCTTGAAGGCGGTAATAGGGATAGAGAAACTCGGCTTCTTCCACTCCTTCATCTACCATAATCAATATCTTACGCAACGTAAACCCCAAAATAATCATAAAGTGGAGCCTTTAATATAAGGTTTCACAAACGCTGGCAATTTTATGAGCTTTTCGGGCACCTATGATAGTTTACTGTCTTGAATTTAGGTTATAGGAAGTTGATAATGATGTTCAAGTATGTGATGGTACACTTCTGGAGGTGCAAGAGAATGAAAAGCCTTTTCAACAACCTCGCTTAGGGCAGGGTGAA
The DNA here is from genome assembly GCA_038849025.1 of Bathyarchaeia archaeon. Lineage (GTDB taxonomy): Archaea > Thermoproteota > Bathyarchaeia > Bathyarchaeales > Bathycorpusculaceae > WUQU01. The sequence continues at coordinate 59,057 of JAWCNE010000001.1, read as the reverse complement.
TGTGCATTCCATGAATTATAGGATTTGCACTTTGGTCCGGAGTATACATGAGGTTCACTATTTCCTGTATTAGGACAGAAGCATAAGGACCAATTATGTGAGCACCCAAGATTTTCATCGTCTCCCTTTCAACTATAACTTTGACAAAGTAGCCTTTTAGGTTCATGGCTTTTCCTTTGGCTGTATCCTCAAAGAGCTCTGTTCCAATTAAAACATTATCTTCTCCAAACTTTTCTATAGCTTCTTTTTCTTTTAGGCCGACGCTTGCAATTTCTGGGCAGGTAAAAACTGCGTGGGGGATAGCATGATAGTCTGCTTTTACTTTTTTGTTTAGTACAGCATTGTAATAAACGATAAGCGCCTCGTAGTTTGCCTTGTGCTTAAACATGTATTTGCCGTTTGCATCTCCTAAAGCCCAAACATTAGGTTGAGAAGTTTCAAGAAATTCATTAACCACGATCCATCCTTGACCATCAACTTTGATGTTTCCTCTTTCTGGATGTAGAATATCAGTGTTTGGGGCTCTTCCCGAAGCTACTAGTATTTCTTCAGCTATCACTTCTACTTTTTTCCCATTTTCTCGGTTAACGGCAACAAGTTTTTTCATTCCAGAGCCAAATTTTTCCACCGAATGTACTTCGTGGTTTGTGAGGATTTTCATGCTCTTCTGAAGTTCTCTTTTTGCTAATGCCGATATTTCTGGTTCTTCTTCTGGAATAAATTGGGGATTTCTGCCGATTATGGTGACATTCGACCCCATAGCGGAAAAGAAAAATCCATACTCCGCGGCGACATAACCGCCGCCGATTATTGCAATGCTCTTGGGCAATTTGCTAATTTTGAGGATTGTGTCGCTAGTATGGTAGGGCACTTTATCTATGCCTTTTATTGGCGGAATTAGCGGTTTTGAACCAGTGCAAAGGATAATTTTTTTAGAGGTTATTGTTTCATTTCCAACTTTCATGGTATAGGGAGCAACAAATTCTGCTGCGGAAGGATAATAGACGATGTTTTTGGCGTGGGAAAGCCCATAACGGATCATCTCTATTTCAGCTTGGATATGGCTTCTCATTCTCTCCATAACTTTTGCAAAATCAATCCTTTTGATTTCAACTTCTATGCCTAACTCGCCAGCCTTTCTTATTGTTGTCACTAATTCTGCCGGATACAACAACATTTTAGATGGAATGCATCCTCTAGTGAGACATATTCCTCCAGGATCATCTTTGTCTATAACGGCAATTTTTGCCTCAGGATTCTTTTGGGCTATCGCCTCTACAATAATCATGGCGGAACCAGAGCCAACAACTATCCAATCATATTCCTTCATACAAACACAACAGCCTTCATAAACAAATGCGAAAACCTAGTATTTTACGCTTTATTAAGAGGTTATTTCCAATTAGAATTGGGATTCTCTAAAGCAGTCATAAAAATTTGAAAAGGAGACCTTACCAAAGTAGCGATATTCTATTGTACTGTAAGGCCACCATCGACTATAATATTCTGCCCAGTTATAAAGCTTGATTCATCACTTGCCAGGAAAATCACCAAGTTTGCAACATCTTCCGGCAGTCCCCATCTGCCCAAGGGTACGCTCCTTTTTATTTGCTCATACATTTCTTTTCCAATAGCCTCTGTTCCTGGCGTTAGAATCGGTCCGGGTGAAACAGCATTGACATTTATGCCATGTTGGGCTACTTCAAGCGCTAAAGCCCTTGTGAAGCCGACTATACCGCCTTTGCTTGCAGAATAATGCGTAAGATTTGGGTAGCCAACCACTGATCCAGCGATTGAAGCAATGTTTATTATTTTACCCTTTTTCTCTTCTATCATTTTAGGCAACACTGCCCTTGTGAAGAGAAAGGTTCCTTTCAAATTAATGTTTAAAACATTATCCCAATCTTGTTCACTCATATCTGTAAGAGATTTGAATGGGTATATGCCCGCATTATTAACCAATATATCTACTCCCCCAAATTTGCTTAGAACTTCCTTTACGGCTTTTTCAACTTCATTGACATTTGATACGTCACATCTAACAGCCAACCCATCATGCCCTAATTTCTCAATTTCTTTTAAAACTTCGAAGATTTTATTGCTAATATCGATTATAACAACTTTTGCGCCATTTCTAGCTAAGGAAAGAGCTATCTCCCTCCCAATTCCTTGTCCTGCTCCAGTTACAATGGCTACTTTATCTTTTAAACTAAACATTCCTTTCACCCCCCCAAAATCATAAAAACCGCCTATTAATATAATCTTTTGCTTTTTAACATCGGTAAATTTTATATGAAAAGTTTAGAGAAATACATTACGGAGGAAATAAAATGGCTTGTTGGAAATGGTTTAATAGCATCATTAAAGAGGCTGGAGTAGCGGTAACAGATGAAAATAAAGAGAAGATTGACGAAGTTATTCATACTTACATTAATGAACAGATAAGTTACGGTCGTTGTTCGCCGGAGTGGAGCAAAGCTCGAAAAGAGATTCAAGCAGATGAAAAGCTGAAAAAAGAGGTTGTTGAAAAACTAAAAGCTCTAACGTAAACTACAGTAGAAGGGCAGTAAGCTTCGCGGAACTGCGGCTTTATAAGCTCCTAGAACAGAGCACTACTGAAAAAAGGGAAGGTTAAGAAAACGGTTTCAATTTCATTCTATTGAAACCTTTACTCCCTTCAGCGGTTTAGCTAACGGCACAGTAATTGTTAATAGTCCATCTTTGAAAGAGGCCTTCGCATCTTTAGGTTTGACGGCATGAGCTAACATCCAGCATCCATGATACTCCACATCGTTTCTCGGTGCTTTAACACATAATGAAGTGTCTGTGACTTCAAGATTTATGTCTTTTTTATCTGCCCCCGGCAGCTCTATTTCTACGGTATACTTTTCTTCGTCATGATAAAAGCAGGCGGTTGGCAGAACTGGCATTCTCGATTTTTCACTCTTCTCAGCCAAATGCCTCACCAACAAATGAATTGATATTTGAAATTATAAATATTTTACTAAACAATTACTAGTAATTCAGCAATATGACCTGCTTAAGGAGACAGGAGAGAAACATCAATTAATAATATTCACTGCAGCTTGCCTTTTTTACATCTTTCACATATCCCATAAATATCCAGCCGTTGTCCGTTTACCTGAAATTTCTTTGCATCCGCTATCCGTTTTATAATAGATTGCACAGCCGGATCGTCTAAATCAATAATTGTGCTGCATTTTGAACAAACCAAGTTTATGTGGGGGGTCATGTTTGGGTCATATCTTATCTGTCCTTGCGAGAATGGCAGCTCTTGGATTAAATCTAGTTCTTTAAGAACCTTGAGGGTTTTGTAAACCGTTGCGAGGCTTATTGTCGGGTATTCCTCTCTTACTTTTTGGTAAATGGTTTTGGCTGTCGGATGCGTTGGATTTTGGAGGGCATACTTGCATATTGCTATCCTTTGGGGAGTTGCCTTATACCCCTTTTTTCGAAGCGCTTCAATTATCGATTTCAAAGATTTCTTGTAGAAAGTCATGATTTTATTAGGTAATAATAATTCTTAAATAAAGTTTCTGGGCAATAATATAGTTGGAAAATTGATTTGTTTTAAAATAAAATTATAGGGAGGTGAGAGTATGTCGAGTAAGAAATATTCTACTAATGTTGGCAGAGAAATGGTTGAAAAAGCAGGCGTTGATGTCGATCTATTGATAGATAAGCTGAAGAGAGCTCTTGCCGCAGAATTTACAACATACTACTATTACACTTTGCTGAGGATGCACTGTACTGGGCTCGAGGGAGAAACAATAAAAGAGATTGTTGAGGATGCTCGACTTGAAGACAGGCAACATTTTGAAGCCTTAGTGCCCCGTGTTTATGAACTAGGTGGAGAGCTTTACAAAGATTTAAGAGAGCTCCACGACGCGGCTGCGTGTGAAGCGGCTTACTTGCCCAAAGATCCCAGCGACTTGAAGGCAATACTTAAAGTCTTGTTGGAAGCAGAACGATGTGCAATCAGAGTCTATACAGAAATTTGCAACATGACATACGGTAAAGATCACCGAACTTACGATTTATCACTTGCCATTCTTCATGAAGAAGTGGAGCATGAAGCTTGGTTCCAAGAACTACTTGAAGGAAGACCTTCCGGACACTTCAGACGCAGAAAACCGGGAGAAGGCCCATACACGCAGAAGTTCAGGCACATAGAATAATGCGGTATAAAATAAAAGCATTCAGCAACCCTTTTTTATTTCTTGTAAACACTTCATTAAGAAGGTTGCCATTTAAATGGAAATAATTCATTTGGGGTTTGTTGCTAGCCTATTGGCAGGCTTGGCTACAGGGGCTGGAGCTCTTCCAATATTTTTTAAGAAACATTTTTCTGATGATATGATGGATGTTTTGCTTGGTTTTGCAGCAGGAGTCATGCTAGCGGCAACCGCTTTCAGCCTTTTGGTTCCCGCAATAGACCTAAGTGGGCCGTGGATAGCCATGATCAGCCTCATAATAGGGGCATTAACGTTACACTTCATTGATCGTTTCGTGCCGCATTTTCATCCTGTGGCGGGGCCAGAAGGGCCGCCTTCAAGGCTTTCGAGGCTTTGGCTTTTCATAATTGCTATAACTATTCATAATTTTCCAGAGGGACTTGCCGTAGGCGTAAGCTTCGGTTCAGGAGACGTGGCAGCTGGATTAGTTGTGGCTACTGCTATTGGACTGCAGAATGCCCCCGAGGGCTTGGCTGTGGCTTTACCTCTCTTGAGGGAAAATTATAGTAAAGGAAGATCGCTTTGGTATGCGACTTTGACAGGACTTGTTGAACCGGTTGGGGGGCTTCTTGGCGTAGCCGTGGTATCTTTGGCTCATTCAATTTTGCCTTGGGGTTTGGCGTTTGCAGCCGGAGCCATGCTTTTTGTAGTTGTGGATGAGATGGTTCCTGAAAGCCATCGTAAAGGGTTTGGAAGAAAAGCTACATTCGGGTTAATAGGCGGTTTCGCTATAATGATGCTTCTGGACAGTCTATTTGCTTGAAAAATAGATAATAGAGGCAGAAGGTCGGTGCATAAATATATCACAATAGCTAAAGTTGAAGAAGTGCCTAAAAATGGGATGAAGGTAGTAAAAATAGACAACCTGGAAATTTTATTAATAAATGTTAATGGCAAATTTTACGCTTTTGATAACCGATGCCCCCATATGGGGTACCCGCTATTTTTCGGAAAACTAGAAGGTCAAATATTGACTTGCGGCTTTCACTATGCAAAATTTGATGTTAAAAGCGGCAAACCATTAAACAAAGTAACTGAGAAACCTCTGAGAAAAATTAGGATAAAGAAATCTGGCTCAACTCTGAGGATTGCCTCTTTTATAGAGTAAAAAGCTATTTATAAACAGCTGTTTAGACATAAAATCCTACATAAGATACATATAGGAAAATACAATTAAAACATGCGCGGGAGGAATGGAGAATGGTTAAAGAAGAGCTTGTACAAATGTTGAATAAGGCTTTAGAATTAGAGCATGCTGCTAGAATACAATATCTAGCTCACGCAGAACAGGTTAAGGGGATAAACGCAGAACCAATAATTGCGAGGTTAAAAGAGATCGCTGAGGATGAGAAAAAACACGAGGATATGTTCAGAGAGTTGATTGGCAGCTACCTAGGAGGCGTGCCTTCCATGGGCATGTCAGAAACCCATCCTGCCAAAACCTTGAACGAAATCTTGGAAGTAAACATTAGAGACGAGATGCACGCTGTTGACGTCTATACTGGAATCTTGGAAAAAGTACGTGAGATGAAAAATGAGTTGAAATACGAGTATTTCCAGCTGGAACATAAGTTGAGACATATCATCATGGATGAGCAAGAACACATAGCGGAACTATGCTTACTTAAGGGCTAATGAAAAGCAAGCCAAACCCATTCTTTTTTATTTTATTCAGCATATAAATTAACCTGGGTACTTGAATAGTAAAATGAGTGTTAGTATTTATTAGGTTGATAGAACAAGTTACACCTAAAAATAGGGGACATTCAGATGAAGTCTCTTAAAGACGCTGTTGTTGAAGCCATAAATGAATATAATAAATATCGAAGCCCAGAAGCCAAGGCAAAACTAATTAAAATAGGCGAAAAAGGGCTTGTTCTGGATTTTGAGGGCACTTTCTGCAAGACTTGCGGAGTATACGACTATCTTGAAGACTTCATTTACGAGTTGCAAAAATTCGCAGACGTGAATATGAGAATTGTAAGTTTTAAAGAATACAAACCTGAAACCATTAGGGTTAAATACGCATTAAAAAAATGAGAAACTGGCTTTTCAAGAAGTTTTTATTTTTTTGGCAATGTTTTCACCTATATTAAAGCACTCTTGAAGCTCACTGTTTGTGGGTGCATACCGAACCTCTAATAGGTGTTCATAAACTTCAAAGTTGGCTTTCTTGGCCACTTCCACCATCTGCTTTACCGCGCCTCCTCCCCATCCATAGGAACCAAAGAAGGCCCAAAGTTTCCCTTTCGGTCTTAATCCTGCTATGTATGTTAGGAATGCGCTTACCGATGGGAATATGGAGTTGTTAAGGGTTGGAGAACCTACCACAACAGCTTTAGCTTCCAAAATTTCAGTCACGATTTCTGTAGCGTCGGATTCTCGCAATTTAAAAAATTTGACCTCTATCCCTTGGCTTGCTATTCCTTCGGCTATTGCCTTGGCCATGGTTGTTGTGCTTTCCCACATGCTGTCATAAACTATTACTATCTTGTCTTTAGAGAAGCCTTCGCTCCATCTTTTGTAGGCGTCAACGATTTTCATTGGATTGGAACGCCAAATAACTCCGTGACTGGGGGCAATAACTTTAATGGGAATTCCCATGCCGCTTATTTCTTGAATTTTTCTTGTGATAAGCGCTGAGAAGGGCATGAGAATATTGGCATAATATTTTGCAGCTTCTTCCATAAGCACCGACTCTTCAACTTCATCGTCAAAGCGTCCAGAAGTCGCCAGATGTTGGCCGAAAGCATCGTTAGGCATTAGAATGCCATCTTCAACAACATAGGTGAACATGCTGTCAGGCCAATGTAACATAGGCGCCTCAATGAAACTTAAAGTTCTTTTTCCAAGCTTCAATTGGTCGCCGGTTTTAACCGTTTCAATATTTAGGTTTTCTCCGTAATATTTGGTTAAGCCCTCTTTGCCTTTCTGAGATGCTATGATTCGGGCGTTTTTCGCCTTTTTAATTATATGGGGTAATGCGCTTGAATGATCAATTTCAACATGGTTTATAATAATGTAGTCGAGTTGCTCAAGGCTTAAAATTTCGCTGATGTTCCTTGCTAATTCGTTATGGAAAGGATATTTAACAGTGTCGACCAGAGTTGTTTTTTCATCTTTTATTAGGTAAGCGTTGTAGGTTGTCCCTCTTCTGGTTAGGTAACCGTGAAAGTCTCTAACGTTCCAGTCAACTGCACCAACCCAAAATATGTCTTCGCTTATTTTCACGTTAACCATTCTCCCCCCTCCCGAAGTTTATCTTATGCATTGTTAGAAGAATTAAAATATGAAGGTTTCTGTCTGCTAACTGAGACTCGTAAATTTTCTTTTAAAGGCTTATATATTTCCACTTTAAGCCAAAATTATTGGTTCGTGGTTATGGAGATAGTGGATTTAAACCCAGCCAACTGGGATGAAGAGATTACCCGCTCATCAATTTTGACATTGGTTTATTTTTGGCATGCCCAATGTCCTTGGTGCAGACAATTAACACCTATTTTTGAAAAAGTAGCCTATGAATACTTTGGAAAAATCAAATTCGCTAGACTAAACATCTTAGAATCACCATCAAATCAGGAATTGGCAATTAATTTAGGAGTAATGAGCACGCCCACTTTGATGTTCTTTTGCAGCGGAAGACCATTGATGCAGGTTGTAGGCTTCATGGCTGAAGAGGATTTGAGAAAGGCTTTAGATGAAATGCTGGGCAAATACCGTACATGTCTTAGGCAAAGCACTGATCTTAGAAGCTACATCGTTTAAGGCTACGTGGCATGTTTTCACGTTATTTTCAATTCTTCGAGAAAATCCCTGATGTCCGTTATGGGTGAGCCTTCCTCGTCACGGATCTTCTGCTTTGCCGGCGGACTAGTCAGGTAGAAGGGTATCCTTTTGGCTACGCGTTCATGAAATGTTGGTACAAGCTCGTTTTTGTAGAAAATTCCAATAGGAATTTTGTCACCCCACTCTTTTGCTTTTTCTATGGCAGCAACCTTTTTACTGAATTCTTCAGATGTATCATGCACAACCGGGTCATAGCCAATTTCCTCTAACTTGTAAAGTCTTGGCATAGCTTTTCCGGTTTCAGGGTCTATGCGGTCTTCTCCAGCGTACCATTCTTTTGTGTTTATGTCGTTGTAGGTGGGGCATGGCTGCAGTATGTCAACTAGGGCTAATCCCTTGTGTTGTATTGCCTTTTTTATGGTTTCTTTAAGGTGTTTTGTGTCATAGGCGTAAGCTCTTGCAACAAAGGTGTATCCTGCTGCTATTGCCAGCATTATTGGATTTATGGCTTCATTGAGGTTAGGCTTTGGAATGGCTTTGACTTTTAAGCCTCGCTGCAGGGTTGGTGAGGCTTGTCCTTTCGTAAGCCCATAAACTCCGTTGTTATGTATTAAATAGGTCATATCTACGTTTCTTCTTCCGGCATTAACAAGATGGCCTACGCCTATTCCAAGTCCGTCGCCGTCTCCGCCGATAGCCATTACTTCTAGATCAGGGTTTGCGATTTTGATTCCCTGCGCAAAGGGTAAGGTTCTACCGTGAAGCGTGTGAACTCCATAAGCTTTAACAAAATGGGGCACTTTTCCAGAACAGCCTATCCCCGAAACCAAAACCACGCGGTGAGGTTCAAGTCCAAGTTCAGCCAGGGCCATCTGCAAAGCCACCAATATGCCGAAGTTTCCGCATCCAGGACACCAGTCTACAAAAACGTCTGTTTTAAAATCCGTCCACTTAAGAGCCATAAGTTAACACCTGCCTTTTAGGCGCTTTATCCAAAAGCACAAGCTTCAAAGCGTTGTAAACTTCAGTTGTTGTCATAGGTCTACCATTATACTTTAAAATTTGAAAATCCATGGCGATTCCTGTTTTTTCCCTTATAATTCCGCCGAGCTGCCCTGAATAGTTCATTTCAACATCGATTATTTTTTCAGCCTTCTGAAGAACTTCGGCTATGTGCTTGCTGGGAAGCGGGTGCACCATGCGAACTTGCAAAAACGCAAGACTAAAACCTTCACCAGCCAGCTTATTTAACGATTCGAGAATTGCGCCTTTGGGAGAACCCCAACTAACAATAATGTTTTCGGCATTTTCATCTCCGAAAAAGTTGACTTTCTCGCTTATCGGCACCTCCCGGTCAACAGCCTCAAGCTTTTTCATTCTCTTTTCCACCATCTTAGTCCTATTGGCGGATTCTTCGCTTATGTGTCCAAACTCGTTATGCTCATCGCCAGTGTACCAGTGGACACCACCTCTTGTGCCTAGGAAAACCCTTGGAGAAACTCCAGTTTCTGTAAAGGAAAATCTCCTATATTCAACATCCTTAAGCTTGTCTTCGCCCAAAATATTACCCCGTTGAATCTTAACCTCTTTAATGTTAAATACCGGAAAAGTTTGGGAGCTGTTGGCAAGCGCCTTATCTATTAGGTGAATTACTGGCAGCTGAAATCTTTCTGCATAGTTGAAAGCTGTTATCGCGTCGTAGAAGCATTCTTTGATGTCGCCTGAAGCAAGCACTATTCGTGGGAACTCGCCGTGGCCAGCGTGAATGGCAAACTTTAAATCATCCTGACCATGTCTTGTGGGTAAACCAGTGGAAGGGGCTCCCCGCTGGTAGTATGTAATTACAACGGGCACTTCGTTGTTTCCAGCCCAAGATAATCCTTCAACCATGAGGGAAAAACCTGGCCCAGAAGTGGATGTGGCTGCTCTTGTGCCGGTTAAGGCTGCACCAGAAGCCATATTTATCGCCGCAATTTCATCCTCGGTTTGCATCACTACAATTCCAGCGTCCACGCTGGGAATTTTCGTCCCTAGAATTTCGTGAGCCTCTATGTACTCGCTTTCATCGGCTGCGGGCGTTATAGGATAGTAAGTTTGAATGCGGCACCCTCCTAGAACCTTGCCAACTGCAACCGCTTGGTTTCCAGATAGAAAAATTCGCTCTTCATTTGCTGGTAGTTTTTGAAGGCGACGGTTAAAACCTTCTGGAAAACTTTTTTTGGCGTATTCATAAGCGAGTTTCAGGGCAAGGACGTTCATTTCAACAATTTTAGGCCTTTCTTGGAAAAATGTTCTTATAGCCTTCTCAACAAGCGCCACATCATAATTAACTAAGCCGAAAGAAACGCCTATGGTCAAAACGTTTACCATTCGCATAATCTTGCTCAGCTTATCTATGCCTAACTCGCTTGCAATCTGCTTAAGCAAATCCCCATACGGAACTTGAAAAACGCAGATGCCGCGCTTCTGGGCGTCTTCAAGCAGATCTCTTAAACTGTCGCCTAACCCTTTTCTCTCCAAATACATTTGGAATGCTGATTTAAATTCTGGCGGCAAAGTTGGTATGGTTAAAGTTCGTGTCTCCAGCTGGTCTTTGTCAACAATTATTCCGCCTCCGGGAACAACTTCCTCTATGTGGCGAACGACCGTTTCCGCATCAAAAGCCGCAAGCAAATCCACATCATTTACATTAGCTGAAACCTCGCGGTTAGATATCCTTAAGTGAAAGTAACTGTGCAAACCTTTAATGTTAGAATGATATTCGCGCCTTCCATAAACGTATAAACCGCCGTAGCCGCATGCCCTTCCAAAAATGTTCGCAGCGGTGTCTACGCCGCTTCCTTGAGGGCCGCCTGCCATCCAATTAAAATCCGCTTCCGTCAAACTCTTTATCCTCCGGTAGCCTTATCCATGCCTATACAGCATTCGCATCCAGAAGTTTCACCGCAATAGGGACAAACACACTCACAATCATCAACTGGTTGACCACATCTTTCACATAAAGGAATATACTCTTCAGAACTCATCCTCAGCCTCCCCCTTTTCCTATAATTTTACTTTTCTAAATAGTTAAACCTTATGTGGCTAGAAAAACTAATAATAAAAACAAAGCTGGAGGAAAAGCAAAGTGGACTTTATAGAAAAATTCTTGGACGAGTGGGGACCTGAAAAAATTTTACAAGTCTACGATCCAGAAACCAAAATGAAAGGTATACTCGTCATTGACAACACTGCCCTTGGCCCTGGCAAAGGCGGAATAAGAATGACCCCCACAGTAGATGTGGAGGAAGTTTTTAGACTTGCAAGAACCATGACTTGGAAATGCGCCCTAGCAGAATTACCTTTCGGAGGCGCAAAATCAGGAATAATTGCAGATCCAAAGAAAATCTCAAAAGAAGAGAAAAATAATTTGATTAGGGCCTTTGCTATTGCCTTAAAGCCTCTATCTCCAAGCCAATACATTGCAGGTCCAGACATTAATACCGGCGAAGAAGAAATGGCAATTTACGCTTTGGCAAATGGCAACCTAAATTCTTGTACGGGCAAACCCGCAAATATGTGTGTCAAACCTGGCGAAAAATGTGGAATTCCCCACGAATATGGCTCAACGGCTTATGGAGTGTTTCATGCAACGATAGTGGCTTCAAAGCATATTGGTTTAGATTTAAAAAAAGCAAGAGTGGCCATTGACGGCTTTGGAAATGTAGGTTCTTTCCTAATGAAGTATCTATCAGATTACGGAGCAAAAATTGTAGCAGTAAGCGACAGCAAAGGCTGTATTTACAATCCTGACGGATTAGAATATGAAAAATTGAAGCGAATTAAAGTCGAAACGAAGTCTGTTATTAACTATGAACCAGGACAAATTTTGAAAAATGAAGAAATTTTCGAGCTGCCCGTAGAAGTTCTCGTTCCTGCTTCCATACCCGACGTCATAAACGAAAAGAATGTTGATAAAATTCAATCAAGAATGGTTGTTGAGGCAGCCAATATTCCTGTGAAACCAGAGATTGAAAAAGTACTTCATGAAAGAGGGGTTCTAGTTGCTCCAGATATTGTGGCAAACGCTGGAGGCGTAATATCATCCTATGCCGAGTATGTTGGTGTAAATCCAAGAAAAATGTTTGTGATAGTTGAAAAAAGAATAGTTAAAAATACTCGCTTAGTTTTAAGAGAAGCTGCTAAGGCAAAAATCCCACCAAGGAATGCTGCTTTAAAAATAGCTAACGTAAGAGTTAGAGCAGCGATGAAAAAGAGGGGGAGAATGCGTCATTAATCTAAACGTCTTTGGCGTTAGTCGTTTATTTTTAAATTTTTCCCTAGAGTTTCGAAAAGTGAAAGCAGTTTTGCAAAAGAAATAATTTTATATTTGATAAGCAAATGTTAAGGTAAAGTTTGGTGATATTTATGGAGTTCTATGAGATTTTAGCCTTGTCTAGCTTGGTATTACAAAGTTTAGTCTTTGTTTTGATTATTTTTTCCATGGCTCTGAAGGCTCGAAGAAAACTCCGTTTACATGGGATTACCATGTTCGCAGCAGTTGTGCTTCACACAGTTACTTTGCTTGGTGTAATGGTGCCCTCTTTCCTGATTGGTTTGATCCCCTACATTTCAGAAAATCCCTTAAACCCCATTTCGTTAATATCCATGGTTCACGGTATTACTGGGCTTATAGCTTGGCTTTTAGGCTTATGGATTATTTCCACATGGCATTTAAGCGCTTCGCTGCAGAATTGCGCTAGCAAAAAAGGCGCAATGCGCATTACACTCATTTTCTGGCTCATAGCGTTAATCCTTGGATTTCTTATTTACCTAAACTTTTACACTACCCTAATATCCTTATAGAACAAAAGTTTTTGGACAAACTGTTAACATTTAAAAGCCTTTTTGTATGACTTGCAATGAACCGTTAGCTAAAGGCGAGGCTTTAGTCAAAATTTGATAGGTGAATCAGTTATTTGTTTTGGGATTTTCTTTTGTGCTGAAATCTTTCGGCACAGTTTTGGCAGCAGAAAATATACTCTTTTCCATCAATGGTTGTATGATAAGCTGCAAGTTTGCATGTTTCTAACGGGATTTGTATGTTGCAGAATTCGCATCGAATAAATTCTTTTTTCATTTTGTCGCCTCCTTACTTTTCTGTTTCGTGTAGTAATCTTCTATTGCAGCTTTTAGGGCATCTGCTGCTAGGTTAGAGCAGTGCATTTTAACTGGTGGCAGCCCCTCTAAAGCATCCGCTACATCCTTTCTCGTGATTTTTAAGGCTTCTTCAAGGGCTTTTCCTTTCGCCAGTTCTGTTATCATGCTGCTTGTGGCTATGGCGGCACCGCATCCAAAAGTTTTAAACTTTATGTCCTCTATGTGGTTGTCTTTCACTTTTATGTATATAGTCATCATGTCTCCGCAAACGGGGTTTCCAACAGTGCCAACGCCATCAGCATCTTTGATTTCTCCCATGTTACGCGGGTTTCTGAAATGTTCCATGACTTTCTCGCTATACACTGCTTATCAACTCCTTGGGTGTTAGGGGCGAAATGGCCCTTAATCTTTTAACGATATCCGGCATGATGCTTATGACATAGTCTACCTCTTCTTCGGTGTTTTGCCTTCCAAGGGTGAAAAGCACTGAGCCGTGGGCTTCTTCATGTTTTAGTCCAGTCGCTATTAAAACATGGGAGGGCTCCAAAGTTTTTGTAGTACAAGCTGAACCAGAAGAAGCGGCTACTCCCATCATGTCTAGGCTCAAAAGGATAGATTCTCCTTCTATGAAGCTGAACCGGACCGCGGCGTTGTCTGGCAGCCTCCTAGTGGGATGCCCATTCAGGAAAGCGTAGGGCACGGACTCGAGCAGACCTTTAATAAGCTTATCCCTAAGTCTGCTTAGCCTTCTGCTTTCTTCATGCATTTCTTTTTTAGCTATTTCAGCGGCTTTGCCAAAACCAACTATGCCAGGCACGTTTTCTGTTCCGGAACGCAATCCTCGCTCTTGACCTCCGCCGTGAAGTATGGGTTCCAGGCGAACACCATCACGTATGTAAAGGGCGCCCACGCCTTTAGGTCCATACATGTCGTTAGAAGAAAGGGTAAGTAAATCAATTTCGTCCTTTCTTACGTCTATTGGAATCTGGCCGTTAGCTGCGGTGGCATCCACATGCAAATAGGCGTTTTTGCGGTGAACTATTTGGCTTATCTCTTTGACGGGTTGGATTGTTCCAATTTCCCCGTTAGCGTATTGTATAGAAACAAGAATCGTGTCGTCTCTGAGTTCACGCTCCAAGCTTTCAAGGCTAACAATACCGTAACTGTCAACTGGCAGAAACGTAACTTGAAACCCTTTTGTTTTAAGAAATTTGCACGGATTTAAAACTGACATGTGTTCAATGCTTGAGGTTATTATGTGCTTCCCGCGATCAGCATTGCGGTTGGCTACGCCTTTTATGGCGAGGTTGTTGCTTTCAGTGGCGCCAGAAGTGAAAATTATCGACTCTTTCTTTTCCGCATTAATTAACTCAGCAATTTTGGCTCTAGCCTCGTCTAAAGCTTTTCTAGGCTCATGGCCATAAGAATGCACGGAGGCGGGGTTACCGTAAAACTCCTTCATGTAAGGAAACATTGCTTCTACTACGCGGGGATCAACGTATTTTCCCGCTGTGTGATCCATGTAAACTTGTCTAAGAACAGACATGTATCCTCAACTTTTAGAAGCAGAGAACTGCGTCTGCGTTAAGAGCTAAATCATTAAGGGTTGCCGCGCCTACAATTTTAGCTTCAGGTGTAAACTCTCCTCGAGGGATTCCTAACAACATGCAGCTTTGCTCGCAAACCACAAGCTTCACACCAGCCTTTACCGCTTGTTCCATTACTTCCTTAAGCGATGGGAAACCATCTATTTTGACCTTCTCAGCTTCTCCCTTCTTGACAATAGTAACTCCTTTTATCAAGAAATAAATTGTAGCATCTATGTTCATCATTGCAGCGGTGGTTGCCAAAATGAATGGGGCGTAGGTGCGTTCTGGAGTATCGACGCCACTCGTCTGAACGTAAAGTATACTTTTTCTTTCAGGCATGCTTTCACCTCCGAAATATTACCTTTACTTTATTTAACTTTTTTAATTAAAATTTTAACCGTGTGCTCAGTTCTTGTCACTTCTAGAATTTCTTGTCCTAAATTTTTGACAAGGCTTCGGATGTCTTCTTCTGCAGCGGGGTCATCTGCTAAGACTTCGAGAATCTCGCCAACTTCCATCTTGTCCAACTCTATTCTTGTTCTAAAAACAGGTTCTGGACAATACAGTCCCAAACAATCCAATATTCTGTTAGGCTTTTTTTCCATAAAAACTTCCTCAATAAAAATAAAAATAGAACTAAAGAATAAAAACATTGCTTAAAATCTTCGTTTTCTTTTTCATCCCTTTATTTTTCTTGTCCAAGCAACTAAACTTTCTAGCAATTCTCGAATTCTCATTCGCGTTTTCCCGTCAATTAGTCTGCCTTTATCGTCGAACTTTTCTCCGACCAAGGGCACCAT
This sequence comes from Bathyarchaeia archaeon, assembly GCA_038849025.1. GTDB lineage: Archaea > Thermoproteota > Bathyarchaeia > Bathyarchaeales > Bathycorpusculaceae > WUQU01. The sequence goes on along the minus strand of JAWCNE010000001.1, from coordinate 43,487 downwards.
TACCTCTGGTCGATTAACCGGATACATGTTTAAGCTTACAAAGACCTGCCTAAGCTGATACTGAGCACGAGCGCCTCCCAACATTCCAGTAGAAGCACTCATTATAGCAACAGGCTTTCCTTCAAAAGAGTTATCTCCAGGCGGCCTAGAAGCCCAGTCAATAGCATTCTTCAAAACTCCTGGAAAAGAATAATTATATTCTGGAGTCGCTACAAGAAGGGCATCTGCTAACCTTATCTTTTCTTTAAATTCTTTAACCTTAACGGGCATTTCACCTTCCAAATCTTGATTAAAAAGCGGAATTCCATCGATATCAAAAATTTCTAGTATGGCATCCGCTGGCATCAGTTCAACGGCAGCGCGTAACAACGCTTTATTGTACGACTCCTTTCTCAAGCTTCCCGCAAAGCCTAAAATCGCAATTCGTTTCGCAGGCATTTTTATATTTCACCCCGCTTAAATCTCTAACTTAAATCGAAAAGTTATTTGTATCTTGTGCTTAAAGAATGGCTATTATTTTAATCATCGTTAACGGAAATTATTCAGTATAAGTCAAGTGGATGCGCGCAACAGAGATTACCACAGTTTTGGAGCTAACTTTATAATTGGAAAAGCGTTTTTTAGGGTGGAGCTAGTTAAATGATGGACGCTGTTATCAAGCGCATAGCTAGGCAACGTATTCAAACGCTTTTCCTTTTAGCGAGAGAAACTTATCATAAAGATTCCAATTTAGCTCAGCGTTATGTTGATATAGCTCGCAGGATAGCCATGGCAGCCAAAATTCGATTGCCAAAGGAGTATAGACGCCAGGTTTGCCGTCACTGCAAGAGCTTCATTTTACCCGGTGTTAGCTGCCGCGTTCGCATTAAACCGCGAAGGGAATCTCACATTGTGGTTACATGTTTGAAGTGTGGTAAACCCATGAGAATACCGTTGGAGAAGAAGAGGTGAAAGTCCTTGAGTAAGATTACTGCTGCGGCGAAACGCCGTATTAAAAGAAAATTAAGCGAGGAAAATCCCACAATTTGGGTTGGCAAAAAGCAAGTTTCACAAGAATTATTAAAAGAGATTGAAAAGCAGTTGGAGAAAAGAGAAGTCGTGAAAATTAAAATTTTGAAAAGCGCCTTAGGGGAAGCCAAAGCCAGCGAAATAGCTTCCGCCATTGCTGAACAGACAGAGGCAACTTTGGTTGAAGTTAGAGGGCATACCTTTATGCTTTACAAACGTCGACAAAGAGGCTTAAAAAAGTGAAAGCCTTTATATTGGGCTTGATGAATTACTGAAAGAAAACGAGAGGAAAGAATAGATTTGCCAACCCCAAACGATGTTCCAGTACACGAGTTCCTTCGAAAACTAGCCAACTATCTAAAGGAAAATGTAGATGAAGTGACGCCTCCCCCATGGGCAAATTTTGCAAAAACAGGGGCTCATGTTCAAAAACCTCCCGAGAACCCGGATTGGTGGTATATCCGCTGCGCTTCACTGCTCCGGAAGATCTACATTCATGGACCAGTGGGCATTGAAACACTGCGCGCCAAATACGGAGGGAGGAAAGACTATGGGGTTAGACCGGAACACCATGTAAAGGCTGGCGGTGCAGTGATAAGAGAGGCTTTGCAGCAGCTTGAAGCCGCGGGGTTAATTGAAAGGTTTCAGAATAAGGGAAGAAGAATAACTAGGGAAGGAAGAAAGCTTCTGGAAGAGATAGCTGGAGAAGTTAAGAATGACTTGCTGAAAGAAAATCCGGAGCTGGAGAAATACCAGCGGGGTGTGTAAAATGTCTGAGGAAGAACTTGAAGAACTGCGCCAAAGAAAACTTTTGGCGTTGCAACGGAGAATAGCTGAAGAACAACGGAAGGCTCAGATGGAACAGCAAATCGAAATGCAAAAACAAGCGATACTGAAAAGCATATTAACCTCTGAAGCCAGACAGAGACTTTCAAACCTAAAACTGGTTAAGCCCGAGTTCACCGCTCAGCTTGAGCTGCAGCTTATCCAGCTTGCCCAGAGCGGAAAATTGCCGATACCCTTAACGGATGAGCAGCTTAAACAAATATTGATTCATCTGCAATCCCAAAGGCGTGAAACAAAAATAAGAAGGATATGAGGATGGCGCGAAATAAACCCACAGCTAAGAAGAGAAGACTGGCAAAGGCTGGTAAACAGAAAAAGGCGGTTCCAACGTGGGTTATAGCTAAAACAGCTGGTAAGTTTAGAGCACACCCTAAGAGACGCCAATGGAGAACGCGGAAAATAAAAGCTTAAGGTGAAAAATATGGAAAAAGAAGTAAATGAGACGGAAACGGAAGAGGCACGTGAGCAAGTGGAAAAAACTGAAGAGGCTGAAGAAGAACCTTTAGAAGTTAAAGAAGCGGCAGAAGAAACATTAGAGGAAGAGGCTGAAAAAGGTGAAGAAGCCAAGCCTAAGCCAGAAGAAGAGGTTGAAGAAGAAATTGTTGAGGAAAGATTTTATACAATTTCCTTGGGAAAAGCTTGGCTTATGCCCCCAAATAAGAGGGCTCCTAAAGCCATGAGGATAATAAAGGATTTTGTTAAGAGACATATGAAACTGGAAGCCCGAGAAGAAGGCGATGAGGAAAGCGAGCCTCGAAGGCTCATTGTGAGCAACGAGGTTAATGAAAAAGTTTGGAGTAGAGGCATAGAGAAGCCTCCGCGGAAAATCCGCATAAGAGCCGCAAAAGACAAGGATGGTAACGTCACAGTTTATTTGGCTGAAGGAGACTGAGTTTGGCAATCTACCTCACAAGTCTTTTTGGAAGTGCAAGCATAGGCGTATATTCCTTAGCAACCGAAAAAATTGTTATAGTTCCCAAGTTCGTCTCAATTAAAAAAGCTGAGAGGATTGGAAACTGGCTGAAAGTAAGGCTTATATATTCAACTATAGGCGGTTCAATTCTGGTTGGCGCCCTTGCATGTGCAAACTCTAATGGGATTTTGCTCCCTCACTTTGTAAGAGACGAAGAAGTTGAAGCTATAAAATCCGCCTTCGACGGAAATATAACCATAATGGAAACTAAGAAAACAGCGTTTGGAAATATGGTTTTGGCAAATGACTATGGCGCAGTTGTGGATCCAAGACTTAAAGCGTCGGAAATTAAGAAAATTTCAGAGACGCTTAGCGTCGAGGCTGTTCCAGGCGAAATTGCCCAGTTGCCATACGTAGGTTCTTTGGCAGTTGCAACAAACAAGGGAGTTTTAGCTCATCCAATGTTAAAGGATTCTGAACGCAAACTCTTAGAGGACGTTCTTAAAGTTCCAGTTGAAGTGTGCACGGTTAACTGTGGAATACCCTACGTGGGAACAGGATTAATCGGTAATAGTCACGCAGCGGTTGCTGGTTCCTTGACAACTGGTCCAGAAATGTTTATAATTGGACATGCTTTGGGTGTAGTTGAGGAAGATGGGTGAATTGAAAGTTTTCAGAGTCACGGGAGAAATTCGAAAACCAAACCTTGAAACACGTTTCAGAAAAGAGGTCATAGCATTAAAACCCGAACAAGCAGTAGAAAAGGTCTATACAGAACTAGGCAGCAGACATCGTGTTAAAAGGTTTCAAATAAAAATAGGCAAAGTTGAAGAAATCTCGCTTCAAGAAATTGAAAATCCTTTGATAAGAAAATTAATAGCTGGAGAAGAGAAAATTGGCGGGCAAAGTTGAGGAAGAGCTTAGACGGATAAGCGTTGAAATACGCATTCTTGAACAGACGGCCGAAACCTTGAACTCAAGAATAAACATGGTGAACACAATGATAGCTGACTTAACCTATGCAACTATGACTTTGGAGGGACTGGAAAAGCAGAAGGAAAACGCAGAACTTCTAGTTCCAATAGGAGGCGGTTCCTACATAAAAGCGAAACTTGAAAACCCTGACAAGGTTACTGTTGGAATAGGCGCCGGTGTTTCCATTGAAAAAACCCTACAGGAAGCAAAGGACATAATAAATAAGCGACTTGAGGAGTTGGGAAAAACAAGAGCATCGCTCCAACAGCAATTCTCACAAATTATAGAAAGAATCAACGAAGATAGAGAGAAATTTGAGGAATTGGCAGCCGAGTTTAGAAAGGAGACCCCTCCTAAGAATGTTTGAGAAACTGAAATCTGGTTTAAGGGGACTCATAAACCAAATCGTAACGACGGAGCTTAAAGCCGAAAACCTTCGCCCGATCCTTTCGGAATTTAAGCTAAGTCTCATAGAGAATGATGTAGCCGTCCCAGTGGCAGAGCGCATATGTGATGAAATGGAAAAACGCCTAAACGGAGTTCAGGTTAAACGGCTTGAAGATCGAAGGAAAATTGTGGAGAAAAATCTTCGAGAAGTGCTTTTGGAAGTTATGCTCACAAAAAACAAAATAGACTTTTTTAAGGCTGTGGAAGAAAAACGGAAAAAGAATGAACCTTTTGTGATAGTATTTGTCGGAATAAATGGAACTGGAAAGACAACCACAATAGCCAAAGTCGCTAGACTCTTGAATAGTAAAGGCTATACAGTTGTGCTTGCGTGCAGCGACACTTACCGAGCGGGTTCAATTGAACAGTTAGAAACGCATGCAAAGCGTATAGGTGTACGGATGATAAAGCATAAGTATGGTGCTGATCCCGCGGCAGTGGCCTACGATGCCATAAATCATGCCAAGGCTCACGGAATACATGTGGTTTTGATAGACACTGCGGGGAGAATGCAGACAAACAGAAATTTGATGAACGAGCTTGCAAAAATCAAGCGCATAATAAATCCCGACTTGACAATTTTAACGGTTGACTCTTTAACTGGAAACGATGCAGTTATGCAAGCCGAAGAGTTTCACAAAAGTGTAGGCATAGACGCCACAATACTGACTAAAGTTGACGCAGATGTCAAGGGCGGCTCAGCCCTAAGCGTAACATATATTACGAATAAACCCATTTTGTTCGTTGGAACTGGACAGGAATATGATGATTTAGAAGGGTTTGACCCTGAAAAGTTTGTGGATATGATACTTAAATGAGGCGTTAAGGCTTTTTTACCGTTAAGCGTAGCCTTTTGAATACTTCTTCAAAGCCTAATTTTTTGAATAACCTTAAAGATGGAATATTGGCGGAATAAACATCAACTTCTACGCATTCTACGCCCTTTTTGAAGAACCAGTTAATCATGGCCTCAATTAGGGCTTTGCCTATGCCACGCTTTCTATATGATTTTTCGACGAAACAGTCGCAGATATAACCTCTCTTGCCTTTGTAAGCCCAAGGCTGGCTAACCCAGCCAAGCGAGTAGCCAACAATTTTTCCGCCAATCTCAGCAACAAAAATAATGGTGTTTTCACCCCTGATGTTCTTAAGAATCCAGTTTGGATTTTGGAACTCGCTGGGCAGAGGCGACATCATAGAGTCCATAGCGCTTTCATCTTTTCCAAGCTTCTCTGATAATTTAACAATTTGTTGTAAATCCTCTTCGCTGGCTTGCCGAATCTTAGCATTTGCAAGAGCGATGTCTGAAAGTTTCTCTTTATTTGCTGACATGCAATCACTATCCTAAAGTGATGCCGAACGCGACTATAGCGGCGCCCCTTTATCGTTCAACTTCTTGAGAATTTCACGGTGCAGAATCGGATGGGTCAAGTCCTCGTATGGATCTATGAATCTTATTCTTAACTTCTTGTCCGGATCCGAAGAAAGTTTTGCCTTGCCAAGGGCTTCGAACCTGAAAAGGGCGGATTTATACCAGTTTATGCCTGGGTTTTTATCAACCGCAAAGCCCAAGCTGTGTACAAACATTTCGTAGTTTGCGGTGCCATAATCCATTGGATAGGCCGAGAATCCTTGGATAATATCTGTGATTACGCAGTTCATTCGTGCTAGGAGTTTTTGCACCGCCAACCATTTCTTTAGCGACGCCTCATAGAGGGTCAAACCAAAATATCCAACTCCGTTCTCTTTTAGGCATGCCGCGCCTCGCGTTATAAAAGCCCTTAAACCGGACAATGTTTCGAGAGGTTCTGAAGAAAAAACATCAAACATACCGCGAAGGTCTTTGGGCAGCGGGTTAGCAACATTGTAATGAATATATTCAATGTTAAAACTATAGTCTTTGTTGACATTTTTTATGAAGTTGCCTAATCTTTCGTCAATATCTAAAACTGTAATGCGTGAAGCAAGCCCTGTTATGGCTAAGGCAATGCTTAGCAGGTCGTCGTCGCCTATTAAAACGATGCTTTTGCCATTCAAATCGCCATAATTATGCATTAGAGCAACCCTTGCAACGACATCTTGTTCAAGCATATAACCTTGGAAAAACTCGAGGGTTGGACTAGGTCTCTTAGCAGTTATACGCCTAAACTCTTCCATAATTTCCTTGAATTTTCCCTCTGGAATAAAGCGCTTGCCTAGGCATGTGGGACAGAGTTCTACTCCAAAATCTAAGCTTTTAGGGTTAACTTCGCTTTTACCCCTCTCCGTTAGGTAGAAACCATTTTCATCGGCAGCAAGCAAGCCTTTTCCATGAAGTTCTTTTAAGGCTGCAACAAAGTCTTTAAGGGAGCAATTAGTCTTCTCGAGGAGCTCCCAAATAGTTTTCTTTGAAACTGCAAGTTCATGAAAGATTTTAGCCTTTACTCTCTCCAAGGACTTCCCTCCTAATCACCCTTTTCTTGACGTTTTTAGGTTGAAACTCCTCCAACATCAGCTGAAAAGCCTTCAAAGCTGAACCATCATCCCCACAAGTGAAAATATCTAAGGCCATGTAACCATATTCAGGCCACGTGTGAACGCTCAAATGGGATTCAGTTAAAAGATAGATGGCAGAAACCCCTTGAGGTTCAAACTGGTGAAAACTTGAAGAAACAACATGCAAGCCGGATTTAGTAACAACCCTATCCAAAACTACCCGAAGAGTTTCCACTCTGGAAATCTTCTGGGGATCCACCCCGTGAAATTCGGCGATAATGTGGATGCCCATAGCGAACACCCACCATTATCGTCGAGCTTCGCAAGCATGTTTTGTGCAACATGATGCTGGGGAGGTTATGCATACGGTTTCTATCCTCTGAATTTTTCCGAGAATTTTTCTTTTTTATAAATCTTTTGCCTATCGAAAATGTCACTATATTTAATGTGTATACGAACGATCATTGTACAATAAGCTTGGAAATAGTTTTGAGAGGCTTCCTATTTTAAATTTCAAAATGAACCCTCTGAACTTTTCAAAAGACCTTGTGGATGAGAACTTCCCTTTAATAGCTCACATGACCAATGCTCGCGTTCATTACATTTTACTTAGAATTTTTCAAGCAGTTTCAGCAATATGGCTTTAGCTGAGTAAAGGCGGTTTTCGCTTTGCTCATATATGATTGAATTGGGGCTTTCGATGATGTCATCGCTTATCTCGTATCCCCGATGGATTGGCATGTCATGCATTACGTAGGCGTCGCTTTTTCCTAGAAGTTTTTTGTTCACTTGGTAAGGCATCATAATTTTGAGGCGTTTTTCTTTTTCCGCAGAGAATTTTGGATTCGAGAAGAACTCCATGTCAATCCATGTGTCTGTGTAAACGAAATCCGCATCTTTAAGGGCTTCCTCAACGTCTAAACTTTTTTCCCATAAGCCGCTTTTTTCAGCGCTTTTCAGCAGTTCATCATCCCTTGAGGGTTCGTTAAAAATTGGTGTAACCGTTGTTATTTTTACTCCAGTTTTTGTGCATCCCTCAATCAACGAATTACAGACGTTGTTGTGAATGCCTATGTAAACAAGTTTTAAGTCCTTCAGTTTACCCTTCTTCTCCTTCATAGTCATTAAGTCGGCTATGGCTTGGCTTGGATGATACTTCTCGTCGCACCCGTTTATTACCGGAACCAGTGAGGCATTGGCCATTACCTGCAAATCGGCATTCCGCAGAAGCCTAGCCATTATGCAGTCTACGTTCCGTGACAAATACTGTGTTTCATCATAGACATCAGCTATGGTAAAGTTTGTTGTCCTCCAATCGATGTAGAGCGCATGTCCCCCAAGCTGGGTCATGGCAACTTCAAAGGAAACCCTCGTCCTCGTGGATGTTTTCTGAAATATCATGGCCAAAGATTTGCCGTCTAAAGCCTTCTTATATTTTTCAGGATTTTTCTTAACTTCAATGGCCTTATCGATTATGTCCATAAGCTGCTGGCTGGACAGATTCTTAAAATTTATTAAATGCATTTTTCCACCGTTCTAAACATTAAGCTTTTCAATGTTTCAGCGATTATAAGTTTTATGGAAACCTTTTTCTGAGGAGGAGGCATCTTGCAATTGGGAAAATACGGATGATTCTGCTCGCCGCATCAACAAAAGACTTGGCAAGCATAAACATTGCAAAACAAATTCTAAACAATTATCCATTCAGCCTAGCGAAAGAAAAGTTTCACGATGCTCCTATTTACGCTGCTGAAATCAACGGTAAAGAAATCAACCTTGCCATATTGAATGAAGAACTGGTTTATGCACAAAACATAGCAGAGTTTTCTCCGTCGCTTGAGCTTGTAGTCTTCGTCTCAAGACATAGCAGCATTAGCAAAACTCCAACGCTTTCGGTGCACACTCCAGGAAACCTCGGAGATGCCGATTTAGGCGGAATCCCAAGAAAGGTTTCGGTTTCTCCAGCAGACGCCATGAAAAACGCTTTGAAAACCATGGCGAAGCTTGTTGAGGAAAAGCAGCTGAAATACGAGGTTTCCTATGAATGTACCCACCATGGGCCTTCATTGGATGTACCAGCAATGTTTGTTGAATTGGGAAGTTCGCCGGAACAGTGGGAGGATTTAGAAGCAGCAGAGGTTGTCGCTCATGCTGCAATGGAAGCCATTTCAAGTTTTGGAGAGCGACAATCAAAAGCAGTTCTGGGAATCGGCGGGCCCCACTACAACACACGATTCACCAAGATGGCTTTGGAAAACTCGATGGCTTTTGGTCATATGATCCCAAAATACGCCGTTTCCAAAATTGATGATTGTGTTTTAAGGCAGTGCGTTGAAAAGACCCTTGAAAAAGTTAAGCTTGCAGTTCTAGACTGGAAGGGAATAAAGGGCGAATACAAGCCAAAAATCATCGAAATGCTTAGAAAAATAGGCCTTGAATTCCAAAAGGCTTAACATAAAGGCATTTATATCGCTAATCACTAAAACAGAAAAGTTAATAGAAATGCATGTTTATCTATCAGAACACAATTTGCTGGTAGATGAGAAATGGGCTTAAGGTCGTTCCTATCGCAATGCGCAAGGACATTGAAGCTAGCGGTAAAACCTGGGAGAAGTGAGCTTTGGCTATCGATTAAAATATGCTTTTTAGGCATAGGCGCCGTTGGACTTATAGGTTTCGTAATAAAACTGCTAACAAGCGCCATACCTTACTAGGCAAGAGGGAAAAGCTTGGAGAAAAGAACAACAAAAATTTTCGCTGTGAGAATAACAACTGGACAGGAAAGAAACGTGGCTAAACTTGTCACTGCAAGAGTAGAGATGCATAAAATACCTGTTAAGGCCATCCTTGTACCAGACACTTTGAGAGGGTACATCTTCATGGAGGCTGAGGGCCCTCATTTCGTGGAGCAAGCTATAGCGGGCATAAAACATGTAAGGTCAAGGGTTCCAGACTTCGTTAACTTCTCCGAGATTGAAAAGTACATTGTTCGAAAACCGGTTATTGAAGAGCTAAGCGAAAGCGATATTGTTGAGGTTACTGGCGGGCCTTTCAAGGGAATGCGGGCAAAGATAACGCGTATTGACAAGACTAAGGAGGAGGTTACCCTAGAGCTTCTTGAAGCCACTTTTACTCTGCCCATAACTGTTCATTCAGATTATGTTAAGCTTGTGGAGAAAGCAAAAAGCGAAGGTGGTGGTGCATAATGGCTGAGAAAAAAGTTGTAGAATTATTAGTCAGCGGGGGGCAAGCAACAGCGGGTCCACCATTAGGACCAGCATTAGGACCCTTAGGCTTAAATGTGATGGCTGTTGTGAACAAGATAAATGAGCTTACTAAAGATTATGCCGGAATGAAGGTTCCGGTGAAAGTTTCCGTTGACCCTGAAACTAAACAATTTGAAGTTACTGTTGGAACACCTACAACATCCGCTCTAATTGTAAGTGAACTAAAGATCGAAAAAGGTTCGGGAGCACCAAATACGCAGAAAGTCGGCAACCTCTCCATGGAACAACTTATACGCATAGCAAAAATTAAGCGGCCAGAACTGCTTTCAAAAACATTAAAGTCAGCAGCTAAAGAAATTCTGGGAACATGCGTAAGCATGGGAGTCACCGTTGAAGGCAAAGACCCTAAAGAAATTATGCGAGAAATCGACGAGGGTAAGTACGACCAAATATTTGCCCTAGGTGAAGCCTAACATTTTTATAATGGCTTCCTAATCCATCAATGGCACGGGGCCCAAAATGCCAATAGAACAAAAAACCATATTAGCCGCAGTTAAAGAGGCGAAAGAAAAATCTGAAAAGAGAAACTTCACCCAGTCAGTTGAACTTATATTAAACTTGCAAGACATAGACATGAAATCTCCAGAAGGCAGACTTCAAGAAAACATAGAATTGCCCCACCCACCGCCTGAAAAGGCAAACAAAATATGCGTAATTGCCACAGGAGAATTGGCGCTTAAGGCGAAAAAGGCTAACGCAGACCTTGTCATTGACAGGGCTGAACTTGAAGGTTTGGCAGGCAAGAAAAAAGAGCTGAGGAAAATAGCTGACGAATACGACTTTTTCGTGGCAGAAGCCCCCCTCATGCCTCTTGTAGGCAAAATTTTAGGAGCCACCCTTGGACCGCGGGGGAAAATGCCTGTTCCAGTTCCTCCCACAGCGGACATTGGAAACTTGCTGGAAAAATACCGCAAAACCGTTGTTATAAGAATGCGGAACCAGCCTATAATCCAGTGCCGTGTTGGAACCGAAAGCATGAAAGAAGAGGAAATAGCAGAAAACATACAAGCCGTTTTAAGGGTTCTTGAAGGAAAATTGAAAAGAGGAATGAAAAACATTAAATTGGTCTGTATAAAAACAACCATGGGTGCTCCAGTAAAAATTAAGCCATAAAGCGAGGGAAAGCGTCTGCCGTCCCAACAGATTTTAAAAGCAAAAGCCAGCGAAGTTGAAGAGGTAACAAGATTGCTGAGGCAATATAAAGTAGTGGGCATAGCAAGCCTTCAAAAAGTCAGAGCCTCTCAGCTTCAAGAGTTCAAGAAGAAGTTGGCGGCAGACGTTTACATGCGTGTTATAAAGAACACTTTGATGAAAAGGGCTATTGAGAACTGCCGTGAAAAACTTGACCCTAAAAAATTGGAGAAATATTTAACAGGTTCAAACGTTTTTCTCTTCACCAACCTTAATCCCTTCAAACTCGCGCTGCTCCTTGAAAAGGGCAAAGTGCTAATTACGGCCAAGGCTGGCGACACAGCATCCTTCGATGTAATCGTCCCTGCTGGAAACACTGGGCAGCCCCCAGGACCCATAATCAGCCAGTTAAACGCCGTGGGTTTGCCAACAAGAATTGAGTCTGGAAGTGTCTGGATAACCAAAGACACGCTGGTTGCTAGAAAAGGCGATGTCATATCAGAAAGACTTGCAAGTGTCCTATCAAAGCTAGGGATAAAACCCGTTGAAGCCGGCCTCATAATTAGGGTTGTGTGCGACGAAGGCTTGATAATAGAAGGAGAACAGCTCAAAATAGACTTAAACGAGACAAAAAGGCAAATTGAATTTGCGCAAGCAGAGGCCTTCAAACTTTCAGTTGGAATAGCTTACCCAACAAAAGAAAACATAACTCTTCTGGTGCAAATCGCCCACCAAGAGGCCTATGCCCTCGCATTAGGCGCAGCCATACCCAGCAAAGAAACCATAAAAGATCTCATAATAAAGGCGCATGCTGAAATGTTAAGTTTAAGTAGCAGATTATCTAGTTTGGAAGAGAAGATTAAACAATTTGAAAAAGGTTAAAATACTAGAAAATAGAGGTGAAAAGGTATGGAATACATTTACGCTGCGATGCTCCTCCACAAGGCTGGAAAAGAAATAAACGAAGAAAACCTAACCCAAGTTCTGACAGCAGCAGGAATAAATGTTGACGCTGTAAGAGTTAAAGCCTTAGTGGCTTCTCTAGCAGAGGTTAACATAGACGAAGCCATCAAGTCAGCTCCAACAGTAATGGCTGCACCAGCAGCGCCTTCGGCAGCAGCTCCAGCGGCAGCGGAAGCCAAGCCGAAAGAGGAAGAAAAGAAGAAGAAAGAAGAAGAGGAAAAAGCTAGAGAAGAAGCAGCCCTTGAAGGATTAGGAGCATTGTTCGGTTAAACCCCCCTTCCAACGCTTTTAATTTATAAAAAGAAAAGGTAAACTTGAAAAGCGACAAAATTTTAAGAATATCGTGAAGTATTCAATATTATGAGACTTTGTAGCGCTTGCTTGTTAGGAATAAGATGCAGATATAACGGCAGAAGCGCGCTTAACCAAAAGGTTATTAAGTTGCTGCGAAAAGAGACGCTGATTCCTGTTTGTCCAGAACAACTTGGCGGTTTGCCAACTCCAAGAGAACCTGCAGAGCTTAAGGGAGGCAGAGTAATTACAAAGTCTGGAAAGGATGTTACTGAAAACTTTGTGCGAGGAGCAAAACAAGTTTTAAAGTTGGCGAAACTGTTCAATGTTAATGAGGCAGTTTTTAAACAAGGAAGTCCCTCATGCGGCTGTGGGCGAATTTATGATGGGACTTTTTCAGGAAAGACCATCAAAGGGGATGGAATAACAACGGCCTTGCTTAAAAAGAATGGAATCAAAGTGGTTTCGGAAGAAGATTTATAGGGCTTCACTTTGCTTGCTGGATGCTTTTCTTCTTTTTAGCATTCTAAAGAGCACTAGGGGCAGCCACCCGCAGATAATCATTAATGTTCCTGGGAAGGCTCTGAATTCAAAGTTTAATATTAACGCTTCGAAAATGAAGAAGGAGAAAGCCATCGCTATTGCTGACAAAACTGCAAAGTTTTTGCCAAAATTTTTAAGGGATTGTACAGCTATGAGTCCGGCAAAAAAGAAGTCTCCTAAACCAAGAGACATATAAAGAATTCCCCAAGGAGTTACAATTTCAGGAAAAGTCGGCATGGTAACCAACACCGGAAGTCTCAGCCCTGAAACATGCGTTGCAGCAGAAACCATGGTTCTAGTTACTAAGACAAGAAAAATGTCTACCACGGTAAGAAGGCCTACAAAAATTAATGTTGTTCTCCATGTGAAGAGGCTTCCGAGATAAAGAATAATCAGAATTGCAAATATCGCGCCATATAAATTAAGCAAGTAAGGGAACCATATTGGGGTTGTGCTGTAAAACGTGTACAAAATTATGAAGAGGGCTGGCGGCAAAACAGCTAAATACCACCGCTCTTTTGTATACATTCTTTTCTCTTCATAAAGCAAAACTATAAAAGAAAAACTGCTTAGGCCGTAAAAGGCTATGGCGCCATAAGTAAATATGCTGTTTAATGAGGCTATGTTAAAGAGGCTAACCGTGGCCGCTAAAAAGCTGATTATGAATATGGCTGTGCAGAAAAGTTGGGCTTCGGATTTTTTTAAATCTGAGAAAATATAAGTGAACATGAATAGTAGGATGGAGTAGGCAAAAAGAAATATTGCCACAACGGCCATTTGCGGGATGAGCACCACAACGGAGACCGTCACACTTATCGCCGCTACAAGCATAATAACATCCCTAACGCCGAATTCTCGCTCTTCAAAAGTAGCTTTCAGTTTTCCCTCAACCTTTCCATTCAAAAATATGGCTACTAAAGTAACTGTGAAAAGCGTTAAGGGCATGGCAATGTCGAAATACATAAACGCACATAAGAGAAACAAACATTTAAACCTTAAAGCCTAAAACAACATTTGAAAACCGCTAAAGAGGCTATAAGAGCCTCTTCAGTGCGCACAGTTTCGGTTTTCTGCTCTGGAATGGTGTTAACGACAAAGTCCACAATTTCATCTAAATTTAGGCCCTCGTTTTTGGCTATTTCGTAAAGCCCCTTGGTGGGTGCTCCAAAAATCACTAGAATAGCCTCGGCTTTATTCCATTGTTCAGCAATTTTTTCTTTAACGTCCATAAAGGGAGCGCCATACTTTGATGTGGCAATTTTCAATGTAAATCGCGCATCTTTCACGAGTTTTCCAAAAGAATCTTCCCAAAGGGTAACTTTATAGCCCCAATAATGGGGGATTTCCCTGCGGTTTGCCAAATTCACCATAACCCTTTTGTTGACATCCATAACTTTTACAGTTACCCGATTTCCTATGGGAAGTTGAGTTTTTGGTATTAAAGCGGTTTTCTCAATACCTATGTCTAGAAGTGTGCCTTCTCTTGTTTTTGCGATGGTGACTCCTTCACGGTATTCGCCCACCTTCAAATCTGCCATTTTTCTGCCTAAGGGATGATGTGCCGTTCTTAACGGTGGAAGAATGCCGGCATACCGCAATTCTGGTCTTAATTTGAAAAGTCTTTTTCGCAAATATTGAGGAGTTTCCATGTAACTGAGCAATGTGGCTGTTAAATCCATTTCAGCTTTCTGATCCTTTTTAGGTTCATCCTTGTAGATTATTATCTCTTCAACTCCGAAAACAGCTGCAGCCCTTCCGATCAGTCCTATTTTAGAAGTTTTTTCCCGCAAGTGCGGGGTGTCAGAAACAACCGATGCTGGAATGGCTATTGAAATCATCTTTCTATGCATAACCATCGCCGTTAAACATTACCGTATTAACCAGTCTTTAGCTTAAAAGCTAAAAGCAAAATAGCAATAAATTGAGTTAGAGGAGTAAAATTGCTTAAACAAGCAATTTTAGACGACGTAAACGAAATTAGAAAAATAGACAAGAGTAATATGCTTTCTTTCTGCGTTGAAGCCGCAAAGCACTACGAAAAAGCATTTCAAATGGCTAAAAATGTTACGATTAGTTATCCAAAACCAAAAGCAATCATTGCAGCGGGTATGGGCGGTTCCGCCATAGGCGGAGAACTCCTAAAAGACTGGACACGGAACACGCTTAAAATCCCATTGGAAGTATGTAGAGAATATGCTCTTCCAGCGTACGCTGACGAAAAAACTCTAACCTTTATTGTAAGCTATTCTGGAGAAACCGAAGAAACCCTCAGCACTTTTCTTGAAGCTCTCAAGAATAAATGCATGATTGTGTGTATAAGCTCTGGAGGCACGCTTATCGAGTTAGCCGAGAAAATGAATGTGCCCCACTTACGTGTTCCGACCGGAATTCCTCCCCGAGCAGCGCTTCCATACCTATTCGTCCCAACACTTGTTTTCATGGAAAAACTTGGATTAGCTTCAGAAGTGGAAAAGGAAGTTTCCGAAGCCATTAAGGTTATGGGGCAAGTTTGCGAGGAAAGCACGCCTCAAAAGCCTTTTAAAGAAAACTTTTCCAAAATGCTAGCCTTCAGCATTAGCGGAACAGTTCCCATTGTATATGGATTCGGAATTTACCGTTCCGTGGCTCAACGTTTCAAGCAGCAGTTTAACGAGAACAGCAAAGTTCCCTCAAAATGGGAGGTTTTCCCGGAGCTAAACCATAACGAAGTGGTAGGCTGGGAAAGGAAAGAGAAACTTTCAAATCGTTTTTCAGCAATATTCCTTCGAGACCAAAGCGAACCAGAGGAAATTCGAAGTCGAATTGAAGCCACGAAAGAGTTGATACTGGATAAAATTGCGGGGGTTTATGAAGTTTGGAGCAGAGGCGAAGGAAAACTGGCTAAAATGCTGTCCACAATGCTTATTGGAGACTTCACAAGCGTTTATCTTGCCTTATTGCGTGGAATAGACCCCACTCCAGTGGAGACTATAAATCTGCTCAAAAGAAGAATAGCCGAGACTGGTATACGAAACAAAATATTGAATGAACTAAAGACTTTATCAAAAACCAATGTTCGACCATGATTTAAGAAACGAATTCTCTGAAAATTTCTTCAGCCTTTTCGAGGGGCAGAAGCTGCGGCGGATGTTTAAAGGCGTAAGCACATATGGGCAAGATTGCCCCGCCCAATTTTCGGTTTAAGGCTATTTTAACCGCCCTTATAACATCTAACAATACTGAACCAGCGTTCGGCGCGTCCACTGTTGAAAGTCGCAAGTCCATCTGCATGGGCGCCCCGCAGAAGTACCATCCTTTAATCCAGAAGAAGCTATCTCGTCTGTTCTGTAGAAAATCCACATAATCCGTTGAGCCTGCAACCACCTGGGCTTCGTAGGGCAACACAGACTTCACTGATTCCGTCTTAACTATTCGCTTGACTTCACGGGTTCGCTCCAACGTGTCAAGGGATTCTGTGCCTCCACCAACATCAAGCTGATAGGTTTCAGTTATGCGCACACCCCGCTCTGAAAGAAGCTGAAGCAAAGTCTTATGCAAAGTTGTAGCGCCAACTTGGTCGATTAAATCGTCTCCAACAATAGGCAGTGCAGCCTCTTCAAAACGTCCAGCCCAAACAGGATTACTTGCCATAAAAACAGGCGTAGCATTTATGAAGGCACACCCAGCCTCTAAGGATTGGCTTGCATACCATTCAGAAGCCTTCACGGCGCCGCTTGGAAGCAAATTAAGCACAATTTCTGCGCCGCTTTCTTTCAGAACATCTTTAACATCGACTTCTGGAAAATCACTTACTTTAACAATTTTTCCTGTGTATTCGCCGACACCATCTAAAACTGGACCTTTATGCACTGCTACTGCGCACGGCTGTACATTCACCATTTTTGGGGCATTGTTTGGCGGCGCAAAAATGGCTTCAGACAATTCTTTTCCGACTTTTCTACTATCAATGTCAAAAGCCGCAACAATTTGAATGTCTTTGGGATGGAAGCCTCCGACGAATAGGTTACGCAAACCGCCGCATTCTTTTTCGTTTTCAAATCTACTATAATATTGGAGGCCTTGAACGAGGGCTGATGCACAGTTTCCAATGCCCACTATGGCAACTTTTATTTCCGGCAATTAGGCATCACCATTTTGGTCTTCTTATTGCATGCGGGTTTATAAAACTCTATGCTGGCCTAATATAAATCAGGAGATAAAAAATGAAAGTTTGGCTAGATGTTTCCGTTTTGCACTGTCCAAACTGTGGAAGCCGTTATGCTGATGCCTCATGGTACGTTATAGAAATGGGATCAGACATTCAATGTGGAAGCTGTGGAAAAGAGTTTAACAGCAAGAAAAATGCCACAGACCGTGCGCTCATTGAATTCCAAATAGATAAGTCAGGAAAAATCAGTTTTAAGTTTTAACTTAACATTTTAGAAATTGAAAATTTATTACTAAGGAAATCTTAAAGCCTTTAGCTGCCTTCAAACTTGAGGAGACCAGTATGGAGAACAAGATGAAAACTGCGGATAAATTTACGCTAATTAACGAGTTGGCTCGCCGAAGAGGTTTCTTCTGGCAATCGTACGAAATGTACGGAGGGGTTAGCGGCTTCGTCACTTACGGCGATTTAGGTGCAAAACTAAAACAGAAAATCGAGGACAAGGTTAGGGAACTTTTCGCAAGAAAGCTTGGCATTATAGAGATGGAAGGACCCATAATAGCCCCTAGCAAAGTTTTCGAGGCTTCAGGCCATGTGGATAACTTTAAGGAACCTATGGTTGAATGTTTAAAGTGCAAGAGAAAGATACGCGCAGATCATTTGCTTCAAGAAACAGCTAAGATAAGTGCATCGGAAGCCGAAAAACTAAATCTAAAAGAGATTAAGGATGCTATTGAAAAATATGCAATTAAATGCCCGGAGTGCGGTGGAAACTTAAGCGAGCCAAAATACTTTCTAACCATGTTCCAAACCACCATAGGACCGTACTCGGATGCTGTGGGTTATGGACGCCCAGAGGCAGCCCAAGGCATATTCGTAGAGTTTAGACGCCTATATGAAATGGCTAGAGAGAGACTTCCTTTCGGTGCAATGCAAATAGGCCATGCCTTGAGAAACGAAATTTCGCCAAGGCAAGGTCTGATAAGGCTACGCGAATTTACTATAATAGACATCGAGTTCTTCTTCGACCCAGAAGACCAGGAATGTTTCATTTTAGAAGACTTGGAAAATGAGAAGTTGCGGCTGGTTTTGGCTGAAAATAAACTTCGAGGTTCAGAGGAAGTTGTTGAAGTTACAGTTAAGGAAGCATTGGAAAAAGGCTATATAAAAATTGCGTGGCAAGCAGCCTTCATGACCTTAGCTAAGAAGCTTTTAATTGATTTAGGAGTTCCCGAAGAAAAACAACGCTTTGTGGAAAAACTACCATGGGAGCGCGCCCATTATTCAAAACAAAGTTTTGACCAAGAAGTTTACGTTGACCGCTGGGGGTGGGTTGAAGTTTCCGGTCACGCCTATAGAACAGACTACGATTTAAAACAGCACATGCAATTTAGCGGTGTAGACACAAGAGTCTTTAAGGAATATAAAGAGCCGTTTGAAAGAGGAAAAAAAATTGTAAAACCTTTAATGGTAAAGCTTGGACCAGTATTCAAAGACAAAGCCAACAAAATTGCCGAGCTGCTTTCAGAGACAGATCCTGAAGAGATTTATGCATCCATGAGGAAAAAAGGATATTATATGCTCGGGGAGTATAAAATTTTGCCGGAATACATAGAAATCGCCCAAGAGAAAGTTAAGGAAAGAGGAAAACGCTTTATTCCCCACGTTGTTGAGCCAAGTTTCGGCTCAGATAGACTTGTCTACGTGACCCTTGAATATGCTTATCGAACAAAAGATGATAGAGTTATACTGAGTTTCCCGCGGGATATTGCACCCATACAAATTGGGGTTTATCCCCTTGTAAACAAAGATGGATTGCCAGAAAAAGCGTTGCAAGTATACAAAATGTTAACCGATGAGGGCTTTTCAGTGGAATACGACGAGGCTGGTTCCATTGGAAGACGATATGCAAGGGCAGACGAGGCGGGCATACCTTTAGGGGTAACTGTTGATTATGAGACCCTTAAAAATGACACGGTTACTATCCGCGACCGCGACAGTTGGAAGCAGGTTCGAAACCACGTTAATGGTCTTCCCGAGCTTTTCCATAAGTACTTCCTTAAAAAAATCGATTTCAAAGATTTGGGAGAACCCGTTTGAATTTCTACTTTCGTTAGCTTTTTTAATGCTTTCACACAGTTATGTTTAGAAAAGCTGTAACCGAATTTGCGGCGGGAAAGGCTTTGGTGCTTCCAGCAGAGTCTGAGGAACGTGTGAAACGTCGAGCGATAAGTGTTTGTCAAGAACACCTGAGAAAGGTATTAGACCTAACAAGGAAAGTTCCTCAAATAATTGAGTATTTCATAAATAATGACAGAGCTAAAGCAAGACAAATCTACAACGAAATTAGAGTAGGCGAAGCCGACGTTGATAATGCTCGGCGATTGGTTTCACAGGATCTTGCGGAAATAGGAGCTATACTCCTAAGCAGGGAAGACTTCTTAAGATTTACAAACTTGACGGGCGAAATTGCCGACTTCACTGAGGGAATAGCTTTCCGTGTCCTCCAGCTAATGGAACATCACTGGAACGTGCCTGCGGATATAAAGAAAGACCTCCTAAAACTTTCAGAAGCGATGCTGGAGACTGTGCTTAAACTTAGGGAAATAATAATGGTTCTAAGCTATGGTTCATCAAAGGCCATGGAAAAAGCCAGTGAGGTGGAAGCAGCTGAGAGAGTAGTAGATGAGCTATACCGCACCCTTGACTTGAAGGTGCTCAACAGCAAAATCGAAATTCCAGCATTACTTCTCTTAAGAGACGTTTTGCAACTTTTGGAGGACTCGGCGGACAAGGCTGAAGATGCTGCAGATGCCGCAAGAGTTTTGGCTTTCATAATGTAAAGGCGAAAAAAATGCCTCGAAAAATACAGGTTGAGGTTATCGAAAATTTTCTTGTGGTGTGGAATCCAGCGGAAGGCTCAGAACTTTACAAGATGGGATTTTACGGCAAACCTCTTGGGATTCCAAAACCCAAAATCCCTGAGTTTAACGTTCCATTAATAATGGATTTGATGGAAGGAGTGTACCTGGCTGAGAAGGGGATAATAGCTGTCTACGAAGGATCTGAGAAACGCAAAGTTAACCTCACAAAGCTGCGCCAGAAAGCCAGAACATTATATGAGGAATTTGATGAGAAATATGCCATTTACCGCGATCTGCGTGAAAGAGGTTTAGTTGTAACCCCTGGAATAAAGTTTGGATGCGACTTTGCGGTTTACAAGTATGGACCAGGATTAGAGCATGCACCTTACATGGTTTCTGTCAAGAAGGCTGCAGCAGAAATAACAGCCACGGAAATCGTGAAAGCTGGAAGACTTGCAACAACAGTGCGAAAACGGTTCATAATAGCGGTGCCAGACCTAGAAAAAGAGAAAATGAGATACTTAATATTTAAGTGGTTTAAAGCTTAACCGCAGAGAAAATCCTCTGTCTTTATTCGGGCATTAACGTTTGCTTTACAAATTCTCCTCTTACGTACAGGTGAGGGTAAATTTTTGTGGCTGTTAAAACGCAGCCTTCCGCTATAACAACGTCATCAGCCACAACGGAGACTGAGCCTATTTTCGTGGGTTTTCGTGAACTCGAGCGGACGGTCACATGTCTTCCTATTATACTTTCTCTTATCTCAGCCTTTTCCTCAATTATTGCTCTGTCCATAACCGCGGAGTTTTCTATGATTACGCCTTTTCCTATTCTTGTATAGTTGTCTATACATGAATTTACAATTCTTGCTCCGTCATCTATTTCGCAGTGGCGCCCTATTAGAACAGAACCTTCAATCTCTATTTTTCCCTGTTTGATTTTGCGTATGATTTCTCTTCTACGCTTTAGGGATTCTAAGCTTTCACCTTGAACCCAAATTCTTTTTTCTTCTTCCTCTATTTTTCCTCCGAAATCTTTTAGAGAAGAGAAGCGTCCTTCAAGCATGTCCCTCATTGCTTCTAAATAGCGTTTTGGAGTGCCCACGTCATACCAATTTCCCTTTAAAACATAGCCATAAACGGGTCTTCCCGTTTCTATTACATAGGGAATGAAGTCATAACCGAAGTCTAGTCGTTTTCTCTCTTTCATCAGTTTTTTAACGCCTTTTTCCTTGAATATTTTCCTTATTTCCGGCGAAACCATGTATAAGCCTGTGTTAGCAAGGTTTGAAGGCGCCTCTTTCGACGTCGGCTTTTCGACGAATTTTAAAATTCTTTTATCCGCGTTTATATCCGCTATTCCATAACCCTCAACATCTTTAACTTCTCTTAAAGCGATGGTTATTACAGATTGCTTTTCACGGTGAAATTCTATAAGTTCCTTCAGGTCTACATCGAAAATGTTGTCGCCTTGCACTGCAAAAACAGGATCCCTCACATTGTAGTATTCTATATTTATTCTTGCGGAGTCTGCGCTTCCCAAATCATCTATGTTCGGTTGATACTTGATGTGGACGCGGGGTTCTATTCCATAACGCGCCGAAAAACCGTAGCCAGATTCAAAATAGTCGTGCAAATCTCTATAGTTTGTATAGCCTTTAACGCCGAAGATAAAATTTCTGATTCCTTGACGAGCGAGAGACAAAAGCGAAAACTCTATTAAGGGTCTGTTTAGCAAGCGCAAACAAGCCTTACTTGTTTCCGCTGTTAGGGGTAGAAGACGGGTAGCTTTGCCTCCAACAGGGATTACCACTATTAACCTTTCCGGTTCATAATTGTGGCGCAAAAGGCTTCCACCAACTTTTACAATGTCTATTCCCATGTTAAACGTATTAACCTTTCTCATATAAGCGCGAATTTTATAACTAAAGCAAAAGTCTATGTTAGTGCAAAGGCTTGAACAAGCATGAACAGGGTTGTTGGCTTTATACGCTTAATGCGTCCCGTAAACTGTTTAATGATGGGTTTCGCTGTTTTAGTTGGCGCTGCCCTCGCAGATTCTAATGCCTTAGGAAATTCTTGGCAGAATCTAATCTACGGGTTTTCTACAGGCTTTTTGCTTACTGCAGCATCCATGGCTATAAACGATTACTATGATAGGGAAATAGACGCTGTAAACGAGCCTAGCCGACCCATCCCCAGCGGTCTAATAAACCCTGGGGAGGCACTTGCCTTTGCCCTTATACTCATAGCGTTAGGCTTAGTAACAGCGGTTCTTACAAATACTTCCGCCGTTTCATGTTTTGCAACCGCCATATTTTTTTGGCTTATTTCCGCGACTTACGTTACTGTTGGAAAAAGAACAGGTCTCCCGGGAAATTTTCTAGTAAGCGCATGTGTTTCAGCCCCATTTATTTACGGAAGCCTAGCAGTAACCAACGATGTTAAGCTGAAGATTTGGATTTTTGTTTCCATGGTTTTTCTTTCAAACACTGGTAGAGAAATAACCAAGGGAATAGTGGATGTGCAAGGGGATAAGGCGCGAAATGTGAAGACTCTGGCTGTGCGTTATGGAGAACAAAAAGCAGCTGTTGCAGCGGTAATCTTCTATATGATTGCGGTTGCGTTAACGCCATTACCGCCGCTTCTAAACCTTGTTTTCTTCTGGTTTACACCTTTGGTGGTTGTAGCAGACGCTGGGTTCGTAGCGTCTTCAATCATGCTTTTAAAAGATTATTCGCGGGAAAATGCTAGAAAAGTGAAAAATCAAGTTTTAGTTTGGTTCTTCACGGGGCTAATCGCCTTTATGGCAGGAAGCCTAAGCTAAATATGCGCCACAGTTCTTGTTTGTTCTAAAAGTTGGAATTATAAGGCTCTTATGTCTTATTCCAATAAGAAGCGTGTTGTAATTGGATGTTGAAGATGAGGATAAGCTTGAATATGCTCTTCGCGGCAAGGCTTGGAAGGTTTATTGGCTTCTATTGAAAAGCGGCCGTCCTATAAGTGTTCGCGAGGTTCAGAAAGCCTTGCATTTCAGCAGTCCAAGTGTGGCACAGCATCATCTTGAACAGTTACGGGAACTGGGCTTAGTTCAGAAACAAGATATAGGCGGCCACTACTCCCTTGTTGCCGAGGTTAAAATAGGGGTGCTCCGCCACTTTATCAAGTTGGGCAGGCTTCTATTTCCAAGATACTTCTTTTATGCAGTTTTCTCCACAACATTTTATTTAATTTATCTTTTATTGTTGATGCAAGGCTTCACAAGGGAAAACTTATTCATCGCCATTTTCGGAGCGATTGTTTCAGCCATATTCTGGTATGAAACGGCACGCGTGTGGTCTCTAAAACCATTCTAATCAGTGGACGAGTTGTACCAAAAATTAGGATAAAATAAGTGAAAATTAATCTTAGAATACAGGTGAACGTGAATGCAAAAAGAAATTAGGAGACGTGTACAAATTTACGGCGTAGCCGCGGTGCTTCTGGCTCTTGTGCTAGGCATGTTATGCTACAATTTTGGATTCCAACCAACGGAATTTCAAAATTCCACCCAGCCTCCTCCTATGCAACCCTCGGCACATTTTCTAAAAACTTTCTCATCCCTGGAAGAGCTTAGAAACTTCCTAAAAGAAAACGCGGAAACCCAAGGAGTTTTCCCATTTTATGGACCTTTAGACATTAAAGTATTTGGTGGTCAGTCTTCTACCACATTGGGGCCCCTCCCAGAGTTTACAGCACGTCCATCTGAATTTTCCACCACAAATGTTCAAGTTGTAGGAGTCGACGAAGCAGACATTGTAAAAACTGACGGCGAACACATTTATTTAATAGCCAACAACACTATCCTTATTCTAAAAGCCTATCCGCCAAATCAAGCCCAAGTGCTTTCAAAAATAACCTTTACCAACGCTTACCCGGCTGGAATTTTTATAAGCTCTGATGGTAAAAGGTTGGCGGTTTTGGGAAGCAAATACACTATTCCACAAGTGCGCTATTCATACTATATTGACGTTAAAACGTTCATACGTGTTTATGACATTTCAGACAAGACTAACCCTGTTCTGAAAAGAGACTTCACTATGAGCGGTAGCTATTTCAACTCAAGGATGATAGGCGAATATGTATATGCAGTTATAAGCCAGCCAGCATACATTATCTACGATACAGTTATCCTTCCAAAAATCTACTACAAAAACGTAATCAGGGAAATCGAAGCCCCTCAAATACACTATTCAAATGTATCTGATGATTATTACACTTTCACAACGGTTACTTCCTTAAACATTTTGAACGACGCCGAAGAACCAAACACTTTGACCATCATGATGGGTGGAACAAGCAACTTATACGTCTCTCTAAAAAACATTTACATAACCTTCCACGAATCTAGTCAGCAAACATCCATCTACAGAATACGAATAGAAAACCAGACCATGCGCTGGGAAGCGAAGGGCAACGTGTCTGGACGTGAACTAAACCAATTTTCAATGGACGAGTATAACAACTACTTTAGAATAGCAACCACCACATGGGCAAATGGAAACACTCAAAACAATTTGTACATACTAGACATGAACTTAAGCATGGTTGGAAGCTTAACAAACATTGCGCCAGATGAAGCCATAGACTCAGCCAGGTTTATTGGAAACCGCTGTTACCTTGCAACTTCAGTCGCCCGGAAAGACCCATTCTTTGTGATAGATGTAGAAAACCCGGAGGCTCCGAAGATTTTGGGTTACTTGAAAATTCCAGGATTTACTAGGTATTTGCACCCATACGACGAAACCCACGTGATAGGCGTAGGCAGAAACGAAAACAACAGTGTAAAAATCTCAATATTTGACGTAAGCAATGTCAACAGCCCAATTGAAATAGACAAATACACTGTTCCAGGAGCATGGTCAGACACGCTTGTCTTGGAGGACCATAAGGCGTTTCTTTTCGATAAAGCCAAGGAACTGCTCGCCATGCCCGTTTCTATATATGACCCTTACAAGGGTTCAGTGTGGCAAGGCGCCTATGTCTTCAAAATAACCACAAGCTATAGGCTCATTTGGAGGGGAAGCATATCACATCAGGAACCCAGCATAACCGGATGGGATTCAAGTTACTGGGTGAAGAGAACACTGTACATTGAGAACGTGCTTTACACAGTGTCTGAAAGAAAAATTAAGATGAACAGCCTAGAGGACCTTTCACTAATAAACGAGATTGTCTTTCCCTAGAACACGTTTTCCTCCTTTTTTGGTTCCATGTGGACTGTGACAATAGTTTCTGTAAACTTTTTCTTCAAGCTATTTTCAATTTTCGACGCAACTTTATGTGCCTCTTCAATTGAGATACAGCTTGTGAAGCAAACGTCTATGTTTATGTAGCGTTTTCCGCCAATAACATAAGTTACTATTCTCTTTACGCTGAAGACTTGTTGGAGGCTTTTTGCCGTTTTATAGATTATTTGCTGAATTTCTTTCTCTTCTACGGTTGGTCCCCGTTGGCGCCTAGCATCAAAAGGCTCTATGTGAACAGTTACATTTTCAATATTCTCTATTTCTTCGTTCAGTTTGTCTTCTATTTTCCCAGCTAACTCGTGGGCTTTTTGCACTGATAGTTTGGGATCAACACGTGCATGTAATGTTATATATAATTTGCCATGAGCATAAATGGCATTTATTTCGTGAGCCTCTATTACGCCTTCAACTTCCTTTGCTAGTTTTTCCACAAGCTTTTCTGTTAGCATCTCTTTTTCTAAAGGTTCAACATGGATTACGACCTCGGCGTTTTTCAGAAAATGTTTTAATTTTTCCTCTATTTTTGAGGCTAATGCATGAGATTCCTCGAAACCCAGATAACCCGGAACTTGTATGGTGGCTTCCACGAATGTTTTAGTTCCCGCTTTTCTAACTCTAAGGCTTTCAATCTTAGAAACTTCTTTCGTAGACGCGATTTCCTTTCTAACTTTTTCCACAATATCTTTTGATACGGCGTCGCTTAGCTCCATTCCACTTGTCCAAATTAGCTTGATGCTTAGGTAACTTATTGCAGCGCTTAAAACTAGAGAAGCAAGGGCGTCAAAAAAGGGAAAACCCAGCGTGGCTAGCCCAAATCCAAAGAAGGCTATGAAAGTCGAGCCTAAATCTGCTAAGGCGTGATAAAAACCAGCTTTAACAGTAGCGCTTTCTCTTTCCGCCTTATGCAGCACTCCAACCCTTAAAATGTCTATGCAGATAGTGTAGGCTATGGCTATAAAGCCTGCAAACTTCAATTCTGAGACTATATATAACTCGTTTCTTGCAAGCCTTAAAACTGACTCTGCTATTAGAAATATGGCTGTGCCGACAAGTATAACTCCGCCTATAAGCCCGCCTAAAGGCTCAATTTTCTCGTGTCCATACATGTGTTCTTCGTCTGGGGGTTTTAAAGAAGCTTTTGTTGCCGCCAAAAGAATGAACATTGCTATGGCGTCAAGCAGCGCGTGAGCCCCGTCGCTTAAAATGGCTAAACTGCCCACAACCAAACCTAAAACGACTTCTACAACAACAACGCTTGTTATGGCGAAAGCCGAAATCTTTAAAGTTCCAAGTCTCTCTTTTTCAGAATGCATTAGCCCTCAAGCAAATTGCTTAATGTCAAGGATTTAAGAGTTGTGAAAATGGCTTTCATAATTCGTGATGAGAGTAAATGGAAAGGGCGTTCCGTAAACAAAAAATTTAAAATTGAAGAGGCATATGTTATGTGGGTATTGAAAGTGCAAGGTGAACGCTTTAACTTTGCTTAAAATTCCAGAGGTTTTCACCCAACTTTATAGTATTGTTTCTCGTGGAAGCTTCGAAGGAGGTTCTGGCTATGAGCGTTAGGGACATTTTGGACGGAAAATTTGATGGAAGCGAGGTTGAAATAAAAGGCTGGCTAGTGACTAAACGCTCAAGCGGAGGAGTGCAATTCCTAATTGTAAGAGACGGAACAGGGTTAATTCAAGCCACAATCCATAAAGACGAAGTTGCCCAAAAAGTGTTTCAAGAAGCGGAGGA
The DNA here is from genome assembly GCA_038849025.1 of Bathyarchaeia archaeon. Lineage (GTDB taxonomy): Archaea > Thermoproteota > Bathyarchaeia > Bathyarchaeales > Bathycorpusculaceae > WUQU01. The sequence goes on along the minus strand of JAWCNE010000001.1, from coordinate 16,570 downwards.
ATTAACGCAGGAATCCTCCATTATAATTAAAGGTGTAGTCAAAGAAGATAAGAGAGCGCCAAGCGGCTACGAAGTAAGGGTTAAGGACCTGCAAATTGTTCATTTGGCAGAAAGAGAGTATCCCCTAGCGAAAAAGGAGCACGGCATAGACTTCCTCATGAATTTTAGACACTTGTGGATAAGAAGCCCAAAACAGACCGCAATACTCAGGATTAGAGCCGAAGTGATAAAGGCTTGCAGAGACTTTTTGGATAGAAGAGGCTTCGTGTTAACAGACGCCCCAATTTTTACGCCTTCCGCTGTTGAGGGAACAACAACCCTTTTTGAAGTTCCATATTTCGGTGATAAGGCTTTTCTAACCCAGAGCGGACAGCTATACGTTGAGGCTACAATAGCAGCTTTCGGAAAAGTCTACTGTTTTGGTCCGACATTCAGAGCGGAAAAATCAAAGACGCCACGGCACTTGACAGAGTTCTGGATGGTCGAGCCTGAGATGGCTTTCTGCGATTTCGAAGATAACCTCAAACTTCAGGAAGAGATGGTAACATACATTGTTAAAACGGTTTTAGAGAAGAGGCGAAGGGAGTTGGAAACGCTGAAAAGGGATATAACTCCTTTGAAGAAGGTGGAGCCGCCGTTCGATAGGATAAGCTATACTGAAGCGGTGAAAATTTTGCAGAAAGCCGGACAACAAATAGAGTGGGGCGAAGACCTGGGAGCACCCCATGAAAAGTTTATCTCCCTTCAGTTTGAAAAGCCGGTTTTCATCCACAGATATCCAGCTAAGGCCAAAGCCTTCTATATGCAGCCAGACCCTCAGGACCCCAAAGTTGTATTGTGCGCCGACTTGATGGCGCCCGAAGGTTATGGCGAAATAATTGGCGGAAGCCAAAGAATTCATGATTTAAAACTGCTCGAGCAGCGACTAGAAGAGTTCGGCTTGCCCAAAAAAGCTTATGAATGGTATCTAGACTTGAGAAGGTATGGGTCAGTTCCCCATTCGGGCTTCGGGTTGGGAATAGAGAGAACTGTCATGTGGATATGTAAACTTAAGCACATACGCGAAACTATTCCATTCCCAAGGACGATAACCAGAATATACCCCTAAAACCGCGCAAATCAAATAGCGGTTAATTTATTAATTAGAGCGTCTACAAACGCTAGTTACCGTAAAGCCAGAAACAGTTGTCATATTTTATTATTTTTGAACCTTTTTACAGGGAAAATGCAACCCATTTAGAAAGTACGCTACTAGAACTTCGAGACGCTGGTTAAATTAGCGTAAAAATCTAAAGACGGAATCTGTAATGCGTTCAAACGGTTCCCCAAAAAGTCTGTAACCTTTAGTTCCCAAAATTTTTCTTAGCTCATATTGAGCCAACCCTTTCAGAATGGCAAATTTAAGTTTGACTTCAGAAAAAGACGAGCGATAAATGAGCCTATGCCCAGTCAAGGTTCTATGTTCAAGTTCATTCCAATCATGAAAATTAATGTTGTTCTTAACCCTTTCATAAAGGCCCGTCCTAGGAATAGGATATGGCAAAGTGAAAGAAAGATAATCGAGGGGAAGCGAAGAAGCAAACTTCAAAGTGTCAAGAATTGTTTGATCGGTTTCGCCTGGATAGCCAACTATGAAAAATGCTCCAACTTGAATTCCAGCAGCCTTTGCGACAAAAACTGCCTTCTTAGCTTGGCTTACAGTTGCCGTCTTATTCATTAAAGCCAAAACAGCGTCGTTGCCTGACTCAATTCCGAAAAAAACGCGCACACATCCAGCCTCTTTCATTTTAAGCGCTGCTTCCCTATCGATGGTGTCCACTCGCGATAAGCATTCCCAGTCCATTCGTAATCCTCGTTGAATTATCTCCGCACATATGTCCATGAGCCGTTTCTTGTTTAGGGTAAAGCAGTCGTCAGCGAACCATATTCTCTCGTAACCCAGCGCTTTTACCTCTTCCATTTCGTTTACAATGTTTATTGCTGATCTAGTTCTAAATTTGTGGCCGAAAATTGCTCTGCTACAAAAATCGCAATTAAACGGGCAACCCCGAGAGGTTATGATGGACGTTATGGTGTAGCCAAATTTTTTAGAGTAATGATTTTTGTAAGATTCATTATCAAATTGATCTCTGGCGGGGAATGGAAGAGAGTCTAAATCTTCGATGAACTCTCTCGGTGGTGTATAAACTACTTTTCCTCCAGAGCTTTTCTTATACGTTTTGTAAACTATTCCCTTAACCGTTGACAAAGGAATGCCCTTTTCAACTGCACGAACCAGTTCAAGGATTGTTTTTTCCCCTTCACCAACAATCACAACATCGAAATCTTGTAGAAAATCTTCCGGACAAAGTGTTGGAAGGGGACCACCTGCCACAAGCATTTCACAGCTGTCTCTCAGAAGCCTAGCCATGAGCATGGCTGGTTGTTTCATTGAAAACATTGAATAGATGCCTAAAATTTTCGGCTTGGAATCTTTAACTCGTTTTAAGGCTTCTTTTTGGCTTAAAAAGGTGCAGTCGATGAGACTTGCAGAGATTCCGTGTTGCCTAAGGTATGAGACTATGTATCCCAAACCTAAGGGAGGAAACCTGAAAATTGACCTATCGTGTTTTGGTCGAAAATAGGGGTACACTAGCGTTACTGTGGTCATTTATGCATTTAGCTCCCCCAAAATTTTAATATCATACTCAAAGCAAGTCTTTTTAGGGTTGACTTCATAATCTAATCCTACCCAATCGAGCGTGCCTTCGAGAAACTCTCTACCTCTATGTAAAATAGCGTCTCTTACTTTCCATAGTCGGAAACCAACATCGCCATTTTTGTCGGAGAGACAAGCCCATTCGGCTTCAACTTTTTCCCATTCCCCAATCTGCTTGTCAAACAAAACCGTGCCATTTGAATCCTCATATTTCCTGAAATACCTTGAACCTTGTTCATTGAGCAAGAAAATTTTTTGAAGACCATGCCTTTCCAATGATTTAAAATCAGCTTTGACGTGGATTCGTGGGGGGTCTATGGTATAAGTTATATTCATGCTGCCCTTAGGCTTAACTCTAACAAAACTTTTCTGCACGCCAACTTTTTTTAATAAATTTATTAGCATAAGTAGTCTCCAATGCCTATGCTTCATATATAATTCATCTGAAATCCTTGTAAGTTTGCGTATGATTTTGTTTTCAGTTTTAATGTTTCTAAACCGCTTCTCAGAGATCATATCTAAAACAAATTGTTTGGCGACTCTTAAGCAATTATCTTTCTGAAAAATTAATAGAGTGGATGAACCTGGATAGTACGTTCTATCTTGGTAAAGCACTATAGGAACTCCGAATCCTACTCCTTCTCCTACAAGCTCTATTCTGTTATAAACGAAAATCAAGCCTTTCTGGAGATTGGCAATATGGAGATGATGTGGCCTAGTATCTGAATACACTCGTAGAGACAGAAAGTTGGAAATTGGAATGGTATACTCAGCAATATGAGTTTTTGAAGCAACTTTCCACCTTTCGGATATCAAAGGTTACCCAACTTAAAAGCGTGACCTAAAATAATTTAATGGAGTAGGCAGTATATAACGGTATAATGTTTTAATGTGGAGGACAAAAGCGTAGATTGCAGCCGATAATAACCTTCGGCGCCAAATTTTAGATAATGTTCTGTTGAGTGTGTTTATGGAAATAAAAAGGATTATAAGCTAATTTCTTTTTGATTCGATGGCTGATTTAATGGTTTCGTAAGCTTTCTTGGCTTCTTCAACAGCCACTCCGTCTTCCAACGTTGTAACGTCTCCAGTGGTTACGCCTTCAACAACAGCCCTTAAAAGTCTCCTCATAATTTTGCCGCTTCTCGTCTTAGGAACAGCCTCAACAAAAGTTATTATTGCATCAGAAGCCACTACAGGGCCTATTGTCGCACGTAAATACTTTTTCAACTCGTTTTCGAATTCTGGACTAGGTGAAAATCCTTTTTTGAGAACTGTGAAGATTACAGGCACCTGGCCTTTCACCGGGTCACTTTTGCCAACACAAGCGGCTTCAGCTACGGCTGGATGCCTGGCAAGCGCTGACTCAACCTCAGCTGTTCCTATTCTGTGGCCTGCAACCTTGATGACGTCATCAGCCCTTCCCAGTACCCATATGTACCCGTCTTGGTCTTTTACGGCGAAATCTCCGGTATAGAAGTACATTTTTCCCTTGAACCTCGCCCAGTAGGAGTCAATGTATCTTTGCGGGTTTTTGTATAGGGTTTCAAGCATTCCTGGCCAAGGTGAAGTTATGACATAGTATCCTCTGACTCCAGGTGGGCATGGATTTCCATCATCATCAACTACGTCCACACTGACTCCTGGTATTGAGTAACCGTTTGTTCCAGGTTTGAGCGGGAATATTTTCCCTAGACCTGGGAAGTGTCCAGTTAGTATGTGTCCTGTCTCAGTCATCCACCACGCGCTTGAAGCGACAATGTTTTCCTTGCCAAGGTTTTTGAAGTACCAGAGAAAAGCCTCTGGATTTATGGGCTCTCCCACAGTGTGGACTATTCTTAGGGTTGACATATCATGCCTTTTGACGTATTCTTCTGGGAACCTCATCAACATCCTGATGGCAGTAGGTGCCGTGTAAAATAGGGTGACTCCGTATCTTTCAATGATGCTCCACCATCTGTCTGGTTCAGGATAATCTGGGGATCCTTCGTAAAGTAGTGTTGTTACCCCTACTATAAGGGGACCATATACGACATAAGAGTGCCCCGTTATCCATCCCACGTCTGCCGTGCACCACATTATATCGTCATCGCGGGCGTCGAATAGTAACTTTAGGGTAGTGTATAAGCCAACAGCATATCCACCCACAGAGTGCTGAACCGCTTTTGGCGTACCCGTTGTGCCTGAAGTGTAGAGAATGAAGGAGGCATCTTCCTCTTTTCGTTTTTCCACTGGAACATAAACGTTTAAGGGTATGTCTGCAATTAACTCGTGATGCCATACGTCCTTCTCCGGGTTCCAAGGTATTTCGTTTCCAGCCCTTTTGACAACCACAACTTTTTCTATTTTCAGTCCTTCTTTTTCGCATATTTTTACGGCTTCATCCACAATGGGTTTTATACTTACCACTTTACCTCTTCTGTAAAATCCATCCGCGGTTACTATTATCCTGGAACCGCTATCTAAGACTCTGCTTGCTAAGGCTTCAGCACTGAAGCCGCTGAAAACCACGCTGTGCTCTGCGCCAAGTCTCTGAACAGCAAGCATGTAAAAGGGCAGTTCAGGAACCATGGGCAGATAAAATGTTAAAATTTCTTCTTTTTTGACTCTCAACTTTTCTTTTAACGCGTAGCTGATGACGTTAGACTCTCTAAATAAATCATAGTAGGTGAACTTTTTAACTTCCTTCGGCTGCCTTAGGTTTTCATCCCATGGCTCCCCTTCCCATATTAATGCCAACTTGTTTTTTCTGCCTTTTTCAATTTGCCAGTCTGTAGCCAAGTAAGCCAAGTTGGTTTCTCCGCCTACAAACCATCTATAGAATGGAGGATTACTATCATCTAACACTTTGTCCCATTTCTTGAACCAGAAAAGTTCATTGGCCCATTTTTCCCACCATTTTTCCATGGCTTCCTTGGTTGCTACAGTACTATTGTGAAAATTTTTAAAGTCATTTTTATCCCAGACCTTGTCTTTCCAGCTTGGGGGAATTATGTCTCCTTCAAAAAATTCTTTATAAGCTTCTACGCTTTGAGCCATAATATTTCACCATTTTTAGAGTTGAGCGAATTCCAGTTTTTATTTATATACTTTTTGGATTCTAAAGGGCAGAAATTGAGGTTTACGTTGATACTTTTCTAACAAAATGGCGGGTTGGAAGATCTAGTAAAGCGTATTAATGCTGCACTGTGCTCCCTTTAGGTTAGCTAGATATTTTTGGTGGTTTCATGGCGGTAGCTATTATTATGCCTAATAGTGCTAACACGATTATGTATGGAAATACCATTAAATATGTTCCAAATAGGTCTTTGGCTTGTCCCGCTAAAATGTTGCCAATAACTGCTCCAGCTCCATAGGCTGTGAAAACAAGCCCGTAATTGCGGCTGTAATCCTTTGTTCCGAAAAAGTTGGCGGTTGATGCTGGTGCTATGGCAAGCCAGCCGCCTAGGTTTAGCCACAAAATTGCAAAGGCTATAACATATGCTAGGACTGAGGCGGTGTTTGTAAACATCAGCAATGAGGCTAAAATAATTAGGAGAAAGGAGATTATTGCGGTTTTTCTTGGAGCAAGCTTGTCGGTTATCCATCCAAATAATGGTCGTCCAAAACCGTTACAGCAAGCAAAGGGGATTATTAAGGTTGTTAAGAAGGCGGATATCTCCGTCTCGCTTATTCCGGCATTTAAGGCAACTTCTAGTCCAACGGATTTAGAAACACCTATTGCCATTAGCCCTGTAAGTGTCCCGATCGTATAGCAAATCCACAAGGCATGGAAGGATCTCGTTTTCACAATTTCATTTCTCGTTAACTCATTTCGTGTGGTGTTTGCTGTATTTTTTGGGTTAGGCTTCCATCCAGCGGGTTTCCAGTCAGCAGGTGGAAGACGCAGAAAAAGCGCAAAAATGAACAGAAAAACAAAGAATGTAATTCCAAGTATTTGAAACATGGTGTGCGTTCCGAAATTTGCAGCCAAAAAATCCACAAGTGGGCCGACAATAGCAGCTGAGAATCCAAATCCGAGAAGGGTTAAGCCTACTGCTAATCCGCGCTTATCCGGAAACCATCTGGTAGTAGTTACTATAGGGCAATTGTATGATATTCCAACACCAAGCCCGCCAATGACGCCGTAGAGGAAAGCCAAGGTTGTTGGGGAATTTGCGAGGGATGCTGAAAACCAGCCGAGACCAACAAATATGGCTCCAAGAATTGCTACTTTTCGAGGTCCATACTTCTCTATGTATTTGCCCATCAGAGGCATTGTGATGGCGAAAACTGAAAGGAAAACTATAAAGGGAATTTGCATTTCAGTAGATGTAACTTTTAAACCGTAACCCCCCGGAGGAGATGCTTCAAAAACCTTCTTCAAAGGCACGGCAATTACACTATAAGCGTAAATGGAGCCGAGACACAACATTATTATTAAACCAGATATAACCAAAAACCATCTTCCACTTTCTGCCTTCACACTCACTATCTTAACTTCTTGCATTCCATATACCCCATACGCATGCAAAATTTAAATTACCCGGCGAATTCATTGCTTGCCATCATCCTTAAAGCTTCCGTTAATTTAGAAAATCGTGGTGCCGTGCAACTAATAAAACTTTTAAAATTTTAACAAGAATTTAGGCAAAATTAAAGAAATAGAGGGTTATTAATTGCTTGCTCAGAGTTGACGCCACGACCGCCATTTTCAGCGCCATTTCCAAACCTTTTTATTCATTAGAATTTCTGGGAATACCAAAAGTCCCCAGCTAGCCACGACCAACACGTAGGCGAGATCTGTTAGGCTTAATCCTGTTAAGTGGAACAGCTGCTGGGTTATAGGTATATAAGTTATTCCAAGGGTTAGAGCTATGGAAGCTAGGTCTGCAATTACGAAGAACTTGTTTTGTAAGGCTTTCTTGCCCATTCTCCAAACGCTCTGCTTTTCTGAGCGACAGTTCCACACAACAAAGAGCTCGAACATTGCCGCTTGCACGAAGGCCGTTGTGGTAGCCTCAATGTATGTTAGCTTTCTAGCCTCTTCATCTATTCCCCATGGGAAGTTCCATGGATGAGAAGGCCACACGTAATATTCTAAACAGAACACAAGGATGGTCCCAGCTGCTTGCAGTATGAAAGAAGCCAGGATGAATGCGCCCATTCCATGTAGTATTCCCTCCTCAGGTTTGCGCGGTGGCCTCTCCATAACGCCTTCGTCTGGAGGGTCTGTTGCCAAAGCTACTGCTGGCGCGCCGTCTGTTACCAAGTTTATCCAAAGTATCATGGCTGGCAAAAGTGGAAGTGGAAACAGCTCTGCGCCAAATATTCCGCCCAGAATGGCAAAGGTTCCTATAACCAGCAGTTCGTCAAAGTTGCAAGCCAAGAGGAACCGTGCATATTTTCTTATGTTGTCGTATATCACTCTGCCTTGTTCAACAGCCTTAACTATTGTTGCAAAGTTATCATCAGTTAAAACAAGATCTGAGGCTTCTCTTGTAACGTCTGTTCCACTTATCCCCATGGCAACGCCAATATCAGCTGCCTTCACAGCTGGCGCATCATTAACACCGTCGCCAGTCATAGCTACAATGTGACCTTTCTTCTTTAAAGCGTTAACAATTTTCAGTTTATGTTCAGGAGAGACTCTTGCATAAACTGTTACCTTTTCAACAATTTCCTCAAATTCTTTATCGTTCAGCTTGTCCATTTCGGCGCCTGTTAAAACCATGTCTCCTTCTTTGAAAATTCCAACATCTTTTGCTACTGCGATGGCTGTGAGTTTATGATCACCCGTTATCATGACAGTTTTTATTCCTGCTTTTTGGCAGAGCTTATTAGCTTCTATTGCCTCTTCTCTCGGCGGATCTATCATTCCTTCCAACCCGACAAAGACCATTCCGCTTTCAGCTGTTTTGTCATCGTACTTCGTTATGTTCGTTGGAAGTTTTTTGTATGCCATGGCCAGAACCCGTAAGGCGTTCCCAGCCAATTGCTCATTGACTTCCAGAATCTTCTTCCTTTTTTCATCTGTTAACTTCTTTTCTCGGCCGTCCTCAACTATGTGGGTGCATCTTTCCAATACTGTTTCTGGTGCTCCCTTCATGTAAGCGTGGATTTCGCCTTCTGGGGTTTTGTGGACTGTGGTCATGCGTTTTCTTTCAGATGTGAAGGGAATTTCGCCGGCACGTGGGTAAGTTTTTTCTAGGGCTTCTTTTTCAAGTCCAGCCTTGGCCGCAGCCACAATAAGTGCGCCTTCTGTTGGGTCTCCAAAAATTTCCCAAGCATTGTTTTGGTTGTTTCTTCTCAGGCTTGCATTGTTGCATAACGCGCCTATCTGAAGTAAAAGTTTAAGGTCTCCTTCAGGTTTTACAGCGTCTTCACCTTGTCGAAATTCTCCCTTTGGCTCGTAGCCAACGCCTGTAACTTCAACGAGTTTTCCGTCAACGTAAACTTGGCGGACAGTCATCTCTCCTTTAGTTATGGTTCCGGTTTTGTCCGAGCAGATTACTGTTACAGCGCCTAAGCTTTCCGCTGAAGATAGCCTTCGCACAATGGCGTTGCGTTTTGCGAATTCTCTTGCGCCAAGAGCCAAGGCTATTGTCACTATTGCCGGCAACCCTTCTGGAACAGCTGATATTGCTAAGGCTATGGATGACATAAAGGCTTGAATAAAACCTTCTATATCAAAATGCATCTGCATTACTACTTCAAAAGCTTCAAGCGCAAATATCAAAACACAAACAGCTATAACAACTTTGGCTATTTTGCCCGCAAACCTATCTAGCTTCTTCTGAAGTGGAGTCTCTTCTTCCTCTGCTGTTTGAACCATTTCAGCTATTTTCCCAAACTCTGTGTTCATGCCGGTGGCTGTTACAACGGCTTTGCCTCTTCCATAGACCACGTGGGTTGCGGAGAAAACCATGTTCCGCCTTTCAGAAATCGGAGTGTTCTCACCTAAGACGGCTAATTCTTTATTAACTGGCGTAGATTCCCCAGTTAAAACAGCCTCATTAGCTTTTAGCTCAATAACCTCTATTAGGCGGGCATCGGCGGGAACATGGTCGCCCTCTTCTAGGGCAAGGATGTCGCCTGGAACCACCTCGCTGGCTGGGATAATTACTTCTTTACCATCGCGGATCACACGGGCTTTGGGAGCAGCCAATTTTTTCAAGGCTTCTATGGCTTTTTCCGCCCTATACTCTTGAACGAAACCTGTAACCGCACATAAAACAACTATGGCGCCTATTGTGATGGTATCTGCGTAGGCTTCCATAAATTCTCCGCCATGAAGCATTTCCCAATAGCCGATAACAGCTGAAAAAATTGTTGCAGCAATAAGCAACAAAATAAAAATGTCCTTGAACTCGTCTAAGAACATGTGGAGGGCTGTTCGTCTCTTTACCTTTTTAATCTCGTTATACCCGTATTTCGCGAGTCTTTCACGGGCTTCCTGCGAAGATAAACCTTCAAAGCTAACGTTTAGTTCTTTCAAAACCTCATCTATTTCAGTTGCATGCCAAGGCTTTGCCATTTACAGCGCCTCAAAGTGTCACGTATAGATTAACAAACGTAGAATAACATATTTATAAAATTCTCTATACACTTCACTTTGCAATATATGAAAGATGTGTTGACAAAAAATTGCAGATATTTTAAAGGGTTAACAAGATTATCAAGGGGGCAAACACTTCAGCCACCAAAGACATAACCGTAATCATAGTGTTCAGCGATGGGCCTGCTGTATCCTTGAATGGATCGCCAACAGTGTCGCCTGTAACCGCAGCTTTATGAGCTTCTGAACCTTTACCACCATGCGCTCCAGCTTCAATGAATTTTTTAGCATTATCCCATAGCCCGCCAGAATTAGCCATGAACAAAGCAAAAATTATGCCTGTAACAATGCTTCCAGCCAAGAACCCCGCAAGCGCCTCTTTACCCAAAAATATCATGGTTAATATTGGAACTATTATTGCTAGGGAGCATGGCAGAATAAGCTCTTTAATGGCGCCTTTTGTGGCAATATCAACGCACCTAGCGTAGTCAGGCTTTGCTCTCCCTTCCATTAATCCTGGAATTTCTTTGAATTGACGCCTTACCTCTTCAACCATTCTTTCAGCGTTTCTCCCAACAGCCAATATAAGTAGTGCGGAAAGCAACGGTGGCATCATGCCTCCTAAGAAGACCCCTATAACTACTTCTGGACCCATTAAGTTTAATATTTCAATGTCGACTACGTGAGCGTAAGCTGCAAAAAGCGCAAGAACAGTTAATGCCGCAGCACCTATGGCGAAACCCTTTGTTATAGCTTTCGTTGTGTTGCCTGCAGCGTCCAGCTTATCTGCCACTTCAATGACTTCTTCGCCTAAACCAGACTGTTCCGCTATGCCTTTCGCATTGTCAGATACAGGTCCATAAGCATCCGCCGATATAGTCATACCCACTGTTGCAAGCATTCCAACGGCGGATATGGCAATTCCATAAAAGGGATTCACCCCAAAAGCTTCAGCGAGATACCAAGCAGCTAAAGTGGCAGCACAAATACCAATTACAGGCGGAACTATGCTAACTATTCCATAAGAAAAGCCTGTCAGTATATTTATGGCAGCGCCAGTTGTCGAAGCCTTGGCTACTTTCTGCGCCGGACCCCTATCTATAGATGTGAAATAGTCGGAGGTTATCCCGATAATTACTCCCGCAACTAAACCTGCAACTGTGGGAAGGAGAACTCCAAGCCACTTGTTCCCTTCTAATCCTGAAAAGTATGCAGCGACAACAAGGAAAACAGCAAAAATAATCCATGTGGAGAATGATCCTCGGTTAAGTGCTGCTCCAGGATTGCCCTTTATGCTTTGTTTAACAACCAGAGCACCTATTATTGAAGCGAAAAGTCCCATAGCTGCTATTATTAGAGGCAGGGCTGTCAAAGCGTTTTCCCCTATTTCCGCACCAATAATCATGGTAGCTACTATGCTTGCAATGTAAGAATCCACTAAATCAGCGCCCATCCCAGCAACGTCGCCAACGTTGTCGCCAACGTTGTCCGCTATCACTGCAGGATTTCGCGGGTCATCTTCAGGGATCCCCAACTCCACTTTTCCAACGAGGTCAGCGCTTATGTCAGCCGTTTTTGTGTATATTCCCCCTCCAGCTTTTGCGAACAAAGCCAAAGCGCTGGCTCCAAAGCTGAAGCCTAACACAATGTTAGAGGCGTCAACAGAGCTCCATCCCAGAATAACATTGTAGATGTAATAGAGCAAACTTATGCCTAATAGAGCGATGCCTACAATGGACAAGCCCATAACTGCTCCGCCGTAAAAGGCTACTGGAAAAGCCTTCTTTAGACCTTGCTTCGCCGCGTTGGCAGTTCTAACGTTTGCTTCAACAGCAGCCATCATTCCCACATAGGCAGCCGCAGTAGAGCACACAGAACCAAAAACATAGGCTACTGCAATGCTTATGCCGTGGGGAACGCTTTTAAGAAAGGCGAAAAGCACCCCTAGGACCGCCGCCATTACAACAACAAAGACCGCCAATGTTAAATTCTGTCTTCTTAAGTAAGCCTTTGCCCCCTCTTTTATGGCACCTGCAATTTCCCGCATCCTTTCTGTACCGCTTTCTTGGCTTGTCACATAACGGTATAGATATCCTGCTAACGCGATTGAAGCTAAACCAGCTATTGGAGTTATAAGGAACCATTCCATATACATTATACCCCTTGAAACGACGTTTTTAAATTTTAACAGTTTCAAATCTATGGCTTAGTTTATAAATTTAACGCGTAGTAATAAATGATTCTAAAAATGAATAAACCTGATGTTTTATCAATCTCTTGCGAAGCAAAGAGTTAAAAAGAAATAGTATTACCTAACGAATAGTGATAAGAGGGCAGTAATGCATGCCAGTACATTTGAAGTCAACGGTTAAATATATAACAGATACACATTTTCAATTCTTAATTGCCGAAAACTAGTAATTTAGACTTTACTGGAGAATCCCTAAATGATTAAGGTATATAGTGTAAAGGCAAATAAGGTAAAGTCAACCGAAATTACAAGCTTTAAAGAGTTGGACGCGCTTGCCAAAAAGTCTGATTGGCTTTGGATAGACTGCTTAGAGCCAAATCAAAAAGAATACGAGCTTATCGCACAACTGCTAAACGCTGAATCAGATGTTATGGAAGAAATAAAAAGCGGCAAACCAATTTTAACTTACAAGCGGTTCAATGATTGGATACTTTTATCAATTTCAGCAGCCACCATTAAAGAGGAACTTGAGACTTATCAAATTTATGTTGCTATTAAAGGGAAAGCGCTTTTAACCTTTAGCAGCAAAGATTCTGCGTCTCCTGTAGAGAAAGCTATTTCAAAAATAAATGACTGTATTTCTACAACAGAATGTGTTACAGAGCTTGATGGCATAGACCCTTCCTTTGCTCTATGCGAAGTGTTTCGTGAAGTTGTAAACAAAAACTTGGAATCCATCATGAGTCTTAGGGAGAATGTTGAGAAAATAGAAGGAGAAGCTTTCGAAAAACCAGCTAAGAAGGCAATTACAAAAAAAGTGTTTGCCGTCAAAAAGCAAATTTCCGCCTTTCATCGACTGTTATGGTCTGAAAGAGAGATGATAACTAGTTTAAGAGACGGCTTAATCCCGAACATCAAACTTTGCCAGAAATCAATTCTCAGCTTGGAATATGCAATAAGCAGCCTATCTCAAGAACTAGCTTTTATCGATTCAATAGATAAAGCCCTAGATGGAATTCTTAGATTGCAAGACCTAGGCATGATCCATCGCGTAGAGAGCATGATAGTAAACCTTACACTGGCAGTAGTTATCCTTACCTTAATCCTAATAATCTTGGAACTCTGGTAACAAAGGGCTAAATATTAATCAGACAAAAATTTAAACACCGACAGCAAGCTTAACCAATGTCAGCAAATTATCAAAACAGACAAAAGTTTACCTTTTCTAAAGTCGAGTTAACGCGGAGTAAATTAGTTTTTAGGTTTCTTTTAATGTCTCTTAACAGAAGTGTGATAAATAAATTAGGGAATAATTATTTGCTGAAGAATCAGTTGGTGTTTATGTGAGGTTGTGGTAATTCATCCTAAATATCTTGATTGTAAGGGTTTGGTTGCTGTTTGGAGGGAAGGACTTTTGGCAAAGAAGGTTCTGGAGGGAAAAACTAAGGGCTATAGAAATCATCCGCAACTCAAAATCTTTAAAGAGTATGAGAGGCCCATTGCTTTAATTAACGCTTATTTATTTCAAATTTATCTTGAAGCAAGGAGAAGAGGCTATTCTTTCGATTTTTCAAAAATAGAGCCCTTGAACTTGAAAGAAGCTGTAACTGTCACAAGAGGACAATTGAAAGACGAGTTTCGTTTATTAATGGAGAAGTTAAAGATAAGGGATCAGAGAAAGTTTGAAGAAATAAAGAGCTTGGAACTTGATAGTGTAGAGCCAAACCCCTATTTTTAGAGCGGCTAGTAAATAAAGGCTGGAAAGCATGGTTTAGACAAGACAGAACCTTTACTAGTTTAATTCTCTACTACTAGGTTGTCTTAAATAGTTGAACCGAAGAATGAAATTGAGTGATTCATATAACTGACTCATGTTTTATGGTTTGTGTTTGGGGTGCTGGTTTGCCCTCTGATGATGTTGTTTGGTGGTGGATGCCTTGGTATAGGGTTTTCGGGTTTTGGAATAGTTTTGCGCAGCTAGTTTTGTTGTCTTCTGTCTTTGGGGTTCTCTTTTTGTTTTGGTTTTTTACCTTGTGGTGAAATTCTGATTTTGGATTTTTATTTTTATTTCATAATGTTTTTGTTGTTTGTATTGTATGTTTGTTTGGGTTCGGAGTTTGACTTGGAAAGTATTTAGGGAGGAGTGGTTTACAAAAGCTTTGCTTATTATTTGGTTAGTTAGCGCGTTTTTTGTAGCGCTTTTGTTGTTGAACATTGATTGGATTGTTCATCATCAGCTTTATGAGTTTGGTTTAGAGTTCAGTTTTGATTGGGCTTTGGGTTATTGGGCTGCGGTTAGGGCGATTTGCGTGTTTTTGGCTGTGCCTATTTTTTTTAGTGTTGGTTATTTTTGTTCGGAGGTTTGGCGTTTTTTGAAGGGCAGAGGTGGCGGTGCTGTTAAGGCTAAATCTGTTGAGTCTGTTAAGCCTGTTAAGCCTGTTAAGCCCATTAGCCCTGGCGTTAGGGTTGTGGAGCAAAATCATATGCTTATTAGTTGTCCTAAGTGTAGGAGGGTTTTTGGTAAGCCTTTGGTTATGTTGGATTTTAGTGGTGGAAAAACTAGGCTTGTTAATGTTTGTCCTTACTGTAATCATGTTTTGGGGCGTGCTGAGGTGGATGAAGGGGGAAACAAGAATGGTGAAATGGGGCTTTTTGATTTAGATGGGAGAAAAGTGGAGCAGAAATAGTTTTAATATTGGATGAACGATTTTTGTGGAATGGGCAACTTTAGGTTCTTAGCGTTCGCTCAGCATGCCTTTTGTTATAGTTTTGTCTGTTATTTCAAAATATGAGATATTTTCTCTGCATGTAATATTACGAATGGAAAGCATCCTATATTAGGCAACATGTTGAAAATAGGCTTTAGTATAAGGAGAGGGTTTCGTGTTTAATGGTTTGTCGCGAAAATTATGGAGTGTAAAGCGTTCTTATTTGAGGGAGAGGCTTAAACAGCGTCAGCACTTGAACGAGGAAATTTCCCGGTTGGACACGCTTCTTAAGGAAGGGATAATTGACGAAGACACTCATAAAAGGCTTACGAAACTGTTAGAAATGGGGTATCAGCAGAAACGCCAGGAAACAAGACTCAAATACGGTTTCCCATGAAGTTACATTTGCTCTTATATGCGTGTTTTTGCAAGTTTAAATCCTAATATGGTCTGGGGTTTTCTTTTTAGTTTTTGTTTTAGTTTTTTGAGTAATTGTTTAGGTTTTGTGTGGGAATAAGCTAGGTAAGCTGTGCATGCGAAGAAAGTGGTTAAGGATATGGCACAGCCAATGTAAAACCAGCGTTGGGGTTCGTATTCGATGGTTATGTCCAATAAGCCCGTCTGGTTTATGTGAAAGCCGTTTATGCAGAGGTATAGGGTTGTGGGTTTGTGTGGTTTTCCGTTTATGTAGGCTGTCCATGATTGGTCTAGGGCTTCGCTTATGGCTAGTGTGAAGGGTTGTGTGGCGTTTATTGTGGCTGTTATTTTTGTTGGGTTTTCTTTTTTGTAGTTTAGGATTGTGGCTGGTTGGTTTTGGGTTTTGTTTCTGAAGATTTGGTCTAGGCCTGTTGTGTTGAGGGTTGTTGTGTAGCCTTTTATTTGGATGTTGTCTATCCATATGGTGTTTGGGAAGGGTTTTGGGGTTTCGTGTCCGTGCCATATTTGTATTTGTATGTATTTTGTGGTTTTGTTTGTTGGTTCAAAGTTGAATGTTATGTGAGTCCAGTTGAAGTTTCCATCTCCTACGAATGCGGAATATTGTGCAGCCAAGAATTCTTTGTTTATGTCTAATTCGACTGTTTTGATGTGGACTTGGTAGGAGTCTTGTCCTTTTATGTCTAATTGTATTTGGTAGGTGTGTCCGTATTGGGCGGGTATGGGTGGGGAGCTTATTGTTTTCCAGCCCCATGTGGAGTTCCATAATTCTGCTTTTAATGTGCCGTTGTCTAAGGTTATTGTGTAGGTTGTTTCCCATTGGTTTGGGGGTGTAAAGTTTTGCCATTCTTGGAATTCTATGGGGTTGGTGAACTTCCATGTTTTTTCTTGGATTGTGATTTTTTCAATTTTGATTGTTGTTTTTTGGAGTGTGGCGGGGTTTATGGTGTAGATGTAGGGTTTTGGATTGGTGTATTCGTAAATGTCGAGTTGTCCGAATT